>CAMFKD010000101.1 GCA_945957095.1 uncultured Chlamydiae bacterium | reverse complement strand
GAGAAAGGATAGAACGTGTTTATGTTTCCATTTCCCTCTCTGTGTTCTCTGTGCAATCTGTGGTTAATTATGCAACAAGGCCATATCGTTAGATCATTTCCATCGTTAATAACTATTTACATGCTATCCCGCGCTATTCTCTTTTGAGGACAATTACGGAGCAACGCCGCACAAGCCAAGTCCTCGCTGTGCTCGTCGAAATAAATAATCATCTATTTCCATATTAATATGTATTTTTAATAAAAGTGTATATTTGTAAATAAGCATTGTTATATAATAAATTATTGATGTCTCGGAGGTAATTATGGGTGGTAATGATGGAAGAGTAAGTGATCGTGGCTCAGTTCAACCTCTTCCTCAACATCAAGGCGATGTGCCTCAAGCCATACCCGTAGGCAGAGGACGCAGTGGCTTTTCAGTCCGCAATCTTGGCCTTGCTCTAGCGGGAATCCGCAATATCGAAGGGATCCGGCTTTCGGCTATCATTCCCCAATCTGTCCGACGTGTTGGTGTGCTGATTGGTCGCGCCATTCGTAGCCCTCCAGTGGTCAGAGCCCAGAACAGCGCTAAGCAGCTAGAACGACAGCTGGTTTATGCTGCCTATCAAGAACGATTAGCGGCTACGATGCGAGCTGACCCCAATATACCTAGGGTAGGTGGTCGCCTTAACATACCTATCATTCAAGCAAGAGTTCTTGACGGTTTGCAAAACGAGGCCGTTTTACAAGGTAAGATTGAACAACAGATTGAACAGCGCTTGAAAGCTGACGGACAACCTATCAATAGGCAACAC
Organism: uncultured Chlamydiae bacterium; assembly: GCA_945957095.1. Lineage (GTDB taxonomy): Bacteria > Chlamydiota > Chlamydiia > Chlamydiales > JAJFMA01 > CAMFKD01. The sequence goes on along the minus strand of CAMFKD010000101.1, from coordinate 7,536 downwards.
GTGAGTGCGGCTGCACAACGAATAGTCTCTGGTCTTGCGGAAGAGCGAACGCCAGCTGCTCTACGCGCAAATTTATTCCAGTCGGGAATCACGCTATCTGATGATAGTTTTGAACAGCTTTACACGGAGCTCAGTCGTGACGTTCTCATCGACGATGGTGCGAAGCAGCGCGCAGCACGCGAGCTAGCCGGCCACATCGCTACTATTGACGGTTTGTTGCAGGGGAATCCCGCCAATTTCAAAGAGGCGAATCAAGCGATTTTGCAGGAAGTGCGCAAGGCGCTTAACTCTAAGGCTTATCTGCATCTGAAAGAAATGGAGAATCACCCGGCTGTACGTCTCTTGCACGACCTAGCCAATAGCAGCTATCTCGAGGCGTCGGTGATGAGGGCTTATGAGCAGTTGAATACGGAGGTATCTGCTGCAGGCGATCCGCTTCCTGAAAATGGGCTTGCCAGCACACAGCTGGCAGATAGGCTATTGCAGCGATGGGAGCATTTATACCAAGGTGGCATTTTTAGATCGGATATGAACAGTCCCTTCTATTTGCTCACTCATCCTGGTAGCGCTCGCGGGGCATTCCAAAGTGGTAAGGTTGGAATGGGATATGACCCTCATGGAGCCTTAGAGAACCAATCAGGAGCTGCCTTTGATGAGCAAGTGCAACTTGCCGATGGTATGCGTGCGAACATTCGCCACTTTTTCACCCCATCGTGGCGTCTTGATGTCGATCCTCCTCCGGAAGCCGTGGCGTGTTTGCAGTCTATGACCAACCGTCAACGTCTACGTGATCTTGGGAGGCCCATTTCAAATGATGACCACACGGCAGTGCAGGTCTGTTACAATAACCTGATGGAGATCGGTAGGGGAACAGAAGGGCGTAGCTCTGTTAATATCATGATGCTCAATCGCAGGTTTCCCGATGTCTTTAGGGGGATGACTATCCCATGCGATAGTCAGTTCCATCGCCGAGGGCTAGGTCACGGCAGCGGGATGATGGATCGCATCTATACCGGTGGACACCAGCCTAGGACGGCAGCAAATTTTGCTTCTGCCTTGCGTGATGTGATCAGCGACGACCGATGCTTCCGCCTCGGGGGGAGGAATGAGCGCGACGATCCAGGCTATTACTTTCATACACGTAGCCCTGCCGAAGTAGAGGGTTGGAAAGCGCAGATTCGTGCTATTTGTACAGACCTACATGCAAAATACGATGTCCTAGTTGATAGTGATAGGCAGCCAGATGATGACGGCGTAGCTTCTCTAAGCGAGATTCAGGCCAAAATCGCAAATAACCCAGCATCCTTGACACCCGCAGAGAAAAAGAAGTGGTGGATGTTGGAATCGGCAATGATCGAAGAGGCCAACCTGATGTTGACGACGTTGAACCAGGCGAGGGGGCTTGCTGACTTGCAGGCTCGCCAGCAACCGGTGCATCAGGCCATGACATCGGTGTGTAAGGAGCTCGCCGACCGCGGACAGAATAACACGACTGAAAAAGCTTATGCGCTTTGTGGTGGAGCTAATAATTACCTATCGACAGGTGAGCTAGGGGCTATGATGGCGATGAAAAATGGCCGACCGATGATGGCTCGCTATCGTTTGCCTTTGTCGCATCGCGAAGTCTTTGGCAGAGCTTTCTTTACCTATTGTAGGCCGACTGAGCTCAGACAGGCAAAGACAGCTGTATTTGAAAGGGTGTTGGGGCAAGGATCTGCTGCTGTCCCAGGATTGCACGTTATCCGAGAGCGAAACCAGCCCATTCCAGGTGCCGCCGCAGCGGCATAGAATGGGCCCAGTGAACGTTAAGCGCGTCCATTCCGTCTATTAGGTCCATTACGCCCATGCTGTCTATGTCCATCGTCCATACATGTCCATCTTCCATAAATGTTTCTTAATAAAATAGATAACATATGTTAACATTAGTTTAATATTCTTTATTTTTATTACTATTATTGGTATAATTTTGTTTTATTTAATAAAATACAAGGTTGCTCGTGCCTTCTATATTGGCTGGATTTTCCAATGTTTATCATCTTTGGGGTCTTCCCTCTAAAGAGATAGCTGAGAAGGGGAAAGATGCGCTGCTTCTAGCCGACTCGGAGACCAGTATGGTAGCCAAAAAGCGGCTTCTTCCCGATCGCCTTGGCGAAGTTGTTCCCGACACTGTGAAGAAGACGCAAGATGAGGAAAAGAAGCCTTCGATCGGAGCATTAGAACCCATTACCGTCTCTAACCCGAAGTGGATATTGCCCTCACCATTGGCCATCGGTTCACTGTTGGTTCAAAGTGCTAACTCCTTATCCATCGGTCTCTACAGCGTATTAGATACGCTAAAAGGGTATATCCCGACGAATATCAACGTATTGAAGGGGTTGGAAGGGTGTGCTCATGCCGCCTGTCATCTGAGGGTTCCCGTGGCAGCGTTGACATTAGCTGGCACCTATTCGATGATTGACTACAACCGGAAAGTTTACGAAAACGAAGAGCGGTTACTTGAGGAACGTCTTTTTACTCTACACTCTCTTCAGAGCGAGGTGATGAGTGATGTAGACAGACGCATCCTGGGAGTGCAAGAAAGCTACACCTCTCGCCGGTTGACGATGGAACAGTCTTTAGCTCGTGCTTCAAACGGTTACTATAGCAGGCTTATAGTAAGCCGCTATTTGGGATTTGGTATCTCCTGTGCGAACCAATTGTATGATTGGACTTCTGAGGTTGATGTGGCCGATTTCTTTAGAAGCTGTGGCCGTTTGTTCACAGGGTGGTCAACAGCCCTTAATTTATACCAGAACGTACATTCGTTGGGCAACTTGGCGTTAAAGAGAGTTCATCTCACATCTATTCGTACTCTTCTACAAGAGGGGCTGCAGGACTTGAGGAGAGAGCAGGAAAAGCTGCCGGTAGGTAGCGCTGATAAAGAAAAGGTGGGGGAGCAATTCCAGCGAATCGAAGCATTACAGCGTCATGTATCGTATGAGCTCGCTAGACTGGAGAAGACCGTTACAGCGTATTACCTTTCCAATTTCGGCTGCGGGGCAAGCCTTGCGTTGATGATTGCAGGGATGGCTTTGGAGCAATCTTCATTTGGTTGGCAAGGTGTAGGATCACAGTTGAGTGATACGGTCTATGGGGTTTCTACTGTTATCGCGGGGGCTAGTGCTTGTTTGCCCATGATAGCCGATACGAGCTCTTATCTCGTCAACAAAACCCAAGATCTTTGGCGACGCTTCTCGTCTATGTATTCTTCATCACTGAGCCAGTGAGATCAGTGGGAGGATGATACAACCAAACACCGAATTCCATGTTTCAGTAGCTTTCTCCCCATCTCATAGCTTCTCACCAATCTCGCAGGCGCTTTCGCTGAAATTTTCACTACAGAGTGCATAGAGAACACAGAGAGGGAAATGGAAAAGTAAGCACGATATTTTCCTATCCTTGCCTCTGTGTTCTCTGTGCACTCTGTGGTAGTAAATTCCTAACAATCAGTAGTTAATATTTAACGGAAATTGCTGTTGATCTCACTGTCTCCGATGTGGGTAAGTATCGCTTGTTAATTAAAAGTATTAAAAATAAAGCATTTACTAAATAATTTGATTTAATTATTTATTAAGTAATATAATAATTATATTATTAACAAATAAGTGTTATTTATGGATGACTATAATTCATATCAATTATTTGCGGCAGAAGTCCAAAGATATGCCCATGATTTAGAGGAAAGTGGCACCGTGGGCACTAGCGATATAGCTCTTCAGAAGGAGCGTCTTGGGAGCTTAGTACAAGAGGCATTAGGTTACTTAGGCACCCATCAATCGTTATGTTCTAGTGAAGATACCCTCGTTACGCGTCTATTCACAGCGATCAGGAGTTCTATTACCCGGTTACCTCCTGAGCTACAGCAGCAGTTTGTCACGCAGGTAGAGCAAGTTTCGACAGTCGCAACAGCAAACGCAACAGCTCATGAGGAGCTTCGCAGTCATATTGCTGGTCTAGCCGATAGGCTAGAGAATGCAGGGTATCCTGATGAAAGCGTGGCCTGGCGCAGAGTGCATGACTTGGGTGTGGCGACCGAAATGATTGAGCGGGCGCGCACACTGTTACAGGATCCTCGTTACCTTCTGTTGTTGATGGAGCATGGTGATGATGCACAGGTTGACCTGTTAGTTAGCCGTTGCGTGGACGACATTAATAGACGAGACGCAGGTGGTCTTACAATACTACAAAATTATTTTTCTTTACGTTTGCCGGTGAGAGTGCAGTCGTTTCAGCGTTTGCTCAACTATGGAGCTAATCCTAATGTCATAGATCAGTTGGGACGGACACCGTTGCATTGCGCGGTTGGTACAGGAGATCTAGAGGTTGTTGACGCGCTAGTGAAGGCCGGCGCCGACATGGAGATGAAGGATAGAAGTCACGATACACCTCTCACATTAGCGAATCGGCTTTTTAATGAAAGTCATGTTGTGACTGCTTATCTGAGAGGGTGTGAAGTCATTAGGAGCTCCTCTAGGGCCAGCGTAGCCGTTGAAACTGCCCAGCCTTTTAGGATGCCTTGGCCTTCACTTTTGTATTTAGGTACTGGTGCCGTGCAGGGAGTGGTGCCATTACCTGGCATCGGCGCAGCAGCATTGAAGTTTATTGGCGACTTGGCAGCTTTCACCCCTGTTGAATTGGAGAGTGTCAAAGAATGGGCTCTCATTGCCAACCATGTGAGGGTTCCGCTCTCTCTGTTGTCGTTCGTGGTATCCTTCTTGAATCGTAAAGATAATCTCTTAGCTTATGCTAATGAAATACAGAGGCTTGAGCAATCAATACAAGAGATAGATCATCGTCTTAGAGAGTCGAAGCCATCTGAAGAAATGGATATTTTGCGCACGCAGCGAAACTGTTTGGTGGCAAAGCTTGAGATGGAACGTGTGTTGGCGCAACAATCGTTTGAACAAGGTCGTAGAGCTGTTGTCGGTAAAGGATTAGGGGTGGGGACGACCACCTCATCGTATGTTGCTGGATATCTGGAAGAAGGTTCAGAGGCTTATCATGCCTTAAGACTAGCAACTAAGAGTTTTTTTCTCGCAACGACCTTGCTAGGAGTCTATCAGAATATCCGGACTGTCGAAGGCATTGAAGAAAAGAAACGGCACTATGAGCTGGTCGCTGAAGGTTTGGCTGCGGCTTTGCAAGCAGTTAATATCATTCTAAACTCATTGCCTTCTGAAGGGCCACAGACGCTGTTGTTTCGTTTGGAGCATAGACGTATCGAGACCATGATAGAGGCGCTTAAGAAGGATGTACAAGCGCTGATAACTAGCAACAGGTCTTATCACTTATCCAATGTTGGGTATGGTGCATCGGTTGCCTTAATTATTCTGAGTTGTGTGCTAGAATGGATGTCAACGGATAGAGAAGACATCTATCATAGCTTGGAAGGGAAAACGTATGCTGCAGCAGGTGCTGTAGGCGCTATAAGCGGTGTGTTGCCCCTGTTGACCAGCAGCGGGATGGCGATGATGCGCAAGGTGCGTGGGTGCTGGGAGAGAGTAGAGAGCGGGTTAACTGCATATCAGGAAAGGCGAGCCCTGACGAAGGAAATGGCCGTACTGGACGCACAGCTGGATGAGCACGAGCATCCCCTTTGGGGGGAAAGAATGCTTTATCCTGAAGAAGAGAAAATGGTGCGTAGTCGTGTCAAGTACATCGAAGCGCGTCTCAGGAGTTATGCTCTCGAGCAGCGTGTTGCCCAAAGCCTTCAGATGAAGCTGACAGATTTTGTTGGCATGTTGGATGAGTTGGAGGCGAGTCTCAACTCCTCACCAAGTGAAAACGAGGCAATACAGCAGATCTTAAGGAGTGGCGGCATCGACGTCTCAGGTTATGAACATAACCGCAGAGAGCTCATCCTTCAGTTTTTGGCTCGCATGTGATGCAGTTGGTAACTTCTCAAAAAGTCCTCGCGCGCTGACCTGCTGCCCTGGCGATTCTGGGTGGTTCGCTAGGCCATCACGTGCCAGGACTTTTTGAGAAGCTACCGCATTTGCTGCAAATTTCCAGTTATTCCCATTAAAATTTTTACCATATAGAACAAAGAGGGCAAAGAGAGAAAAATGGAAAAACTAAGCATGGTATTTTCTTAAAAACCAAAAGAGATCTCCCATTTCCCACTTTTTTCTCTGTGTTCTCTGTGCGCTCTGTGGTAATAAATTCCTAAAAGTTAGTGGTAAACCGTGTGTTGATGTTGACGGTAGTTACGTGCTTCGACGATCTGTCTTGTTATTAGCTGTGCTTGCCCTTATTGCAACGAGTTGTATTCCGCCGTGGCTGAATGAAACGCGGAACGCTCCTCCCAGCCCTACAGTAGAATGGCAACCTTGTCGCCTAATCTCTAAGCCTATTGTTTCAGATGATCGCATCTCACCAGAGTGCGTCACAGATTTGTTGGGGCCTTGGGAGCTAATTGATATTGCCTTGCGCAACAACCCGCAGACTCAGCAGACGTGGCGCACGGCGAGGGCTGCTGCTTACACTGTAGGGTCAGCTAAGAGTGCCCTCTATCCTTTAGTGGTGGGGTCTGAGATCCTTGATGCAACGCAGGCGTTCGGCGCAGGCAGTGGTGGAGGTAACTTTTCAGGAGGTACCTCTGGTGCTTTTGGCGGCGGTGGAGGGCCTGGACGGACACAGTCGATCACCAGCGACCTAAGCCTGTCCTATTTGCTCATCGATTTCGGTGGACGGTGTGCGACCATCGAATCTGCTTATCAAGCGCTTTATTCCGCCAACTGGAATCATAATAGGACTGTGCAGACGGTTATCTTAACCGTCATCACAGCCTATTATAACTATGAGTATTTTCTAGGTCTGGTGGAAGCGGCTAAGCAAGACCTTAGAGACGCCATTGTCAACCTTGATGCTGCTCAAACGCAATTTGAGATGGGTGTGGCCACTATCGTTGACGTCTATCAGGCTCAATCTAACGAAGTAGGCGCGAAGCTAAATTTGGTGACGGCAGAAGGGAATAGGAACACCGCTTTGGGGCAGCTGGCAACAGCGATCGGCTGGCCTGCCGATACCTGCTTTGCCGTTGCTCCTATGCCCGTTAAGTTGCACCTTGTCGATGTTACAGATGATATGTGCCTATTGTTCGATACGGCTAAGGAATTTCGCCCAGACCTCTGGGCGGCCTACAGCGCCTACAAGGAAGCTAGGGCCAATATTGCTGTTCAGGTTTCTTCAGCGCTGCCCACACTCACCCTCTTCGGCGACGCGTCAGGAACCAAGTTTTTCGGGGGAGCGTCTAACCGCAACGGTTCCACACAAAGAGCGTCGCTAAACCTGTCAGCTCCTATCTTTGCTGGCTGGCTATATGAAAATGAAATAGCAGCAGCTAAAGAGCTTGCCGCTGCTAACTATGCGGCGTGGAAGACGACAGAACTTAATGTCATGCTGGATGTTGTCACAGCTTACTACAGCTATCATACAGCATTGCAAGCCCTCTCTTTTTCAGAAGAATACCTGATGTATGCGCAGAAGGCCTATGAT
>CAMFKD010000100.1 GCA_945957095.1 uncultured Chlamydiae bacterium | reverse complement strand
GGACATGATGGACAAAGGCCATCTTCAATGTCCATTACGTCGATGCAGTCCATCGTCCATAACGGCAAGCTTGCTTCAAAGCCTCAATGAAGACTCTTATTCTGTAGCCTGAGCGAGTTGAAGATCACTGACACAGAGCTGAGGCTCATTGCTAGCGCTGCGACCATGGGATTAAGAAGAAGCCCGATAAGGGGATAGAGAATTCCAGTCGCTACTGTCACCCCTAGAATATTGTAGAAGAAGGCAAACAGCAAGTTTTCGCGGATGTTGGCGATGACAGCTCTGCTGAGGCGGATCGCTCTGACGATACCTGTGATATCGCCTTTGACTAGAGTGACATCTGCGCTTTCGATGGCGACATCAGTGCCGTTGCCCATGGCGATGCCGACATCGGCTGCCGCAAGGGCTGGGGCGTCATTGATTCCGTCGCCAGCCATCGCAACCCATCCACTGCCCTTCTGGAGTGCTATGACAAATTCCTTTTTGTAGGCTGGATCGACACCACCGCGAAAGTCATCGATGTGTAGCAATTTAGCCACCGCTTCGGCTGTTTGAATATTGTCGCCAGATAGCATGATGACCTTGATGTCCATTTCATGTAGGGCTTCGATGGCTTGTGGGGCCGCTGCTTTGATGGGGTCTGTAATCGTCAGGGTTCCAATGCAATGTCCATTGATGCCTACAAAGACAGAGCTACCTGGCTCCAGAGATGGCTGTACAAGTGTGCCATCATCAACGACACCGTGCTCTTGTAGAAAGGAGAGCTTGCCAATGACAATGTGTTGTCCGTTGATGACGCCTTCTACGCCTCCGCCAGGTGTGCTACGAAAATTGGAGACGGGTGACAAGGAAATAGAGCGTTCCGATGCTCCAGAGACGATAGCAGAGGCAATGGGGTGTTCGCTATACTGTTCTAAGGAGGCGGCCAGCGCTAGCACGTCATACTCTTGCCACTCTTTATCAACAGTAACCTGTGTGAGGCGTGGTCTACCTTCGGAGAGCGTTCCGGTCTTATCGACGACAAGTGTGTTGATCATCCCTAGCTTTTCAAGGGAGTCGGCATTTTTAATCAGCACACCCATTTCTGAGCCACGCCCCATCCCGACAGTGATAGACATTGGCGTCGCGAGTCCTAAGGCACAAGGGCAGGCGATGATCAGGACTGAGACGGCATTGACGAGGCCGTAGATTGCGGAAGGAGCGGGTCCTATGAGCCACCACACCACCAAGGTGAGGAAGGCGATGGCGATGACTGCCGGGACGAAGTAGCTGGAGATGGTATCCGCCATGCGTTGGATGGGAGCTCGAGTGCGCTGCGCTTCTGACACCATCTGGACAATCCTAGCTAAGAGGGTGTCTTTGCCAACCCTTTCTGCCATCATGTCAAAGGAGCCTTGTTGGTTGATGGTGCCTCCTATCACCGGATCTCCGGCATCCTTAGCAACTGGCGTAGGTTCGCCTGTCATCATGGATTCATCCACAAAACTGCTGCCGCTCACCACTTTGCCATCGACAGGGACCTTGTCGCCAGGCCGTACGCGCAGCACATCCCCTAAGTGGACATGGTCGATAGCGACTTCGGTGACAGCGCCGTTGCGGACTAGCCACGCATTTTTAGCAGAGCGTTCCAGCAATGCTTTGACTGCTTGGCTTGTCTTAGCGCGGGCTCTGAGTTCAATCACTTGTCCAGCTAAGACCAAGACGATAATGACTGCAGCGGATTCGAAGTAGAGCGGTACAGCACCTTGATAGAGGAAAGAAGAGGGAAAAGCATCGGGGAAAACTAGAGCAAAGAGGCTGTAGAAGTAGGCCGTGCCGACGCCTAGCGCTATCAGGGAAAACATGTTCAAATGACCGCTGACGACTGACTGCCATCCTCGGCTAAAGAAAGGCCATCCGCACCAGAGGACGACCGGCGTTGCTAACAGCAATTGCAGCCAGCGCATGCTGTGATCTCCGCCCATCGCCAGCCATAGGATGGGCAGTGTCAACACAGCGGCGATGATGAGGCGCCACAGCATTGAGCGATATTCGCTATCATCTTCTTCAATCGTGACATGTTTGGGTTCTAGCGCCATGCCGCAGATTGGGCAGGCGCCAGGACCCTCTTGCTCCACTTCAGGATGCATGGGGCAGGTATACAGCATGTTGTCTACTTCGTTAAGGTTTTACTAAATTCCTCAAGAGAGGTTGTACCGCGGTGTTCTGCTGTGATCTCTTGCGTCCCTTTAAAGGTACCATCGTTGATCGACCGGTACATCTCAATGAGGAGCGCCGCTGCATCGGGTTGTATGCCTCCTTCAATCATCCCTTTCTGAACGCCTTCATAGGGAAACTGCTTGTAGGGCATGTCGGAAATACCAAAGGTCATTCCGACGATGTGCGCTGCCTCTGTCATCGTGATTTCGCGTGGGCCATAGAATTCAAAGACTGGATGGCCAGTGAAATTAAGGCGGTCCAAAAATTCTGCTGCCTTTGCTCCAATATCGTGCGTGGCGACGAAGGGGATGGGGATATCACCTCGGAGTGCGCTTCCCAAGATCCCATCGCGTTGGACGATAGGCATAAACCATCTCAGGTTCTCCATGAAGTAGGCGGGACGCAGATGGAGCACGTTAGCGTCTGTTAGGGTGTTGAGCTTTTCTTCCAACCGATGCAAGCCTTTGACGGGTCCTGTGCCTGCCGGCAACTGGGCCCCGACGCTGCTTAGGTTCACCACATAGGGGATGCGGTTCTTCTTAAGGGCATTGACGATGGCTGTTGACTCACGGTCTTGGTAATCGGCGTAGTTGCTGACCTGATAGGCCGGTGGAACAAAGGTGAAGACAGCGGTAGCGCCTTGGAATGCTTTGTCGAGGACCTCTTCGACATCATACTCACGCGCCGTTATTGTTTCAGCACCCTTGTTTGCTAGGGCCAACAATTTGGGTTTGCTGCGACCCAAAGCCCTAACATGATGGCCGCGCGCTAGCAATTCCTCGCAGACGACATGGCCAATGTTACCGGTGGCACCCATGATCACATAGATTCTCTTTGCCATACCTTACCTCCTCAAATGAGCTTCTTCTGATGCTTTGACAAGCCAATATGGTGGCTCAAGCTCGTTGGTCTGATACCAGGCTAACGGATCGGTTTTGAGTCCCGACAGCATAACAGGAAGCTGATCTAATACAAAGTGTTTTGGAGACCACCCAAGCGTCTTTTTCGCCCTAGAGATGTCAAGGGCATAGTGGTCATCTGCTAAGTCGATCATCCAGGGCTGGATGAAGTTATCTGAGACAAAAGGAAGATGGCTCTGGATCTTAGCACCTTCCTTAGCGATCCATTTGGGTACGCGGAAGACGTGGTAGTCTGTGTGGTTGAGGATCTCAGAGATGTGTTCTTGCAGCTGCTGATAGCTAGCTGTTTTATCTTCGCCAATCAACACGATGAGTTCAGGCGGTAGCTGGGTGCGCTTCTGTATTGCGAGCTCTATGGCATCTACCATGTCGCTCATATGCAAGAAGGGGTTGCCATGCTTCACGCTCCCAGGATATAGGTGCGCTTCCCATTCGTGTTCGTAGATGCGCTGGACATTGTGTGCAATCGGAATCGAATGGCATTCGTCGTCATAGCAGCCGGCTATGCGCATGATCACCGCCGGGATGTTGCCTCGTTTTTGACTGATGATTTCTTCTGTCTTCACCTTAGACTTGGGGTAGTCCCACTTAGGCTCTAATGGCGAGTCCTCATTAATCTTCTGACCGAGCTTACAAGGGGCATGGACTAGCAGCGTGCTCGAAAAGATAAATTGTCCCACCTGGAAGGGTTGCAGGTTTTCTAGAAGACGTCGCGTACCTTGCACAGTGATCTTGTCGTAGAGCTCTGGATGCGTATCGCCAAAGCTGTAGTAAGCAGCAAGGTGGATAACAGACTCGATCTGATTACCGTAACGCTCCTTGACTTGCGCAATAGCCTGATGGACGCTGTCGTCTGAAGAGATGTCCATCGTGATGTGGTCCATCTCTTTGCTATGGATTGTCGTCTTTCGGTCGAACCCCACCACCTGGTATTTGTCAGCAAGGCGGTGCACGCATGCCTTGCCAATCCTACCGCTCGAACCCGTGATCAAGATCACCTTCTTAGTCATCGCCTTCTCCTCTATAGGTGTTCATTAGTCAGTATGACAAAATAATATTTTACTTAAAGAAGAAATTTATCTTGTTGTGAACGTACGTTTCACTTCTTAACATAAAATTAATGAAATATAAAAACAAATTTAAAATAACTATGTTAATATCTATTAGTTTAAATAATAAACATGGGTTAATTATGTTATCTAGTGAAGTGGCACGTATAAACGATTATTTGATTCGGTCGCCAAAGGAAGAAGTTGTCTGCCGTTGGCAAGCACGTCTAATTGACAAGTGGTTTGGTCGCCGCTTTCGCGAGTATTGTCAACAAGGAGGAGCCTATTTCAACGCCGTAGTGACGTTTCCATTAGCGGTCTTAATGGATGCCATTATCCTCTATGCCAAGGTGGTCTTTGAAGGCGCGCGTGCGACACTGTCGCTGAACGCTCAGTCACGGCAAGAACACTGGGAGGCAATGAAAGCTGCTCGGGCTGTGGCTAGAAAATGTGTTAGGGGGCTATTGGCCTTTCCAGCGGGCCTTCTCTTTGCTGATATCGTGACGCGTCATTTTGTCCCTCCTCGCGATATGACTGGAATTATCGAAGCCGGCGGCAAGTACCACCGTGAAAAAGGTGAGGAAATACAGCCAACGACTGTCCGTCAATTGGGACAGCTGATCCGTGGTGCGATTGCTGACGGCCGTAAGGTGACGATCTCTGGTGCTCACTTTAGCCAGAGTAAAGACACGCTGCCTTCGCCTGAGATTGCTGAAGCCAACCAGAGTGTGTGCATCAACATGCGCAAGCTGAATCGTATGACGGTTCACCCGGAGAAAAAAACTGTAACGGTGCAAGCGGGAGCAACCTGGTCTGACGTTCAGCGCGAAGCTAACAAATATGGCTTGGCTGTGAAGGTGATGCAGGCCTCCAACGTCTTCAGCGTTGGTGGTTCCCTAGGTGTCAATTGCCACGGCTGGGATCATCGTACAGGTACCCTGGGCGAGACAGTCCGCAGGTTGACCATCTACAACGGCATAGGACAGCTGCAAGTTCTAGACCGCAATAATCCTAAAGATAGAGAGTTAATGGGTCTTGTGATCGGTGGGCACGGACTCTTTGGCGTGATCGTCGAAGCGGAATTAGAGTTGTCCGATAACGAAACATTGGTCTCTTGGGGTAAAGCGATTGCGCCTAAAGATTACGTAGAGCACTTTGAAAAAGAGATCTTGCCCTATGAAAACCACCAGATGCACTTATATCGGCTTTCCTTGGATCCCAACAACTTGTTGAGGGAAGGGATCATGCAGACCTATTCTAGAAAAACAGAGCATTCTAGTGTGCACGGCATTAAGACAGCTTCTCTAGTTGATGAAGAGGACAACGGGTCGATTGTCGATAGGATCATGGTGCATGTCGCGCGCAGATTCCCCTTCGTCCGCAAGATGTATTGGGGTCGCGAGAGCTTGGCGATACAAGAAGAGGTGAAGTCGACTAAGAACGAGATTATGCGGCCTGTGATTAATGCTGCTTTCAATAACTCTAGAGCGGATGCAGAGTGGCTGCAAGAATATTTTGTCCCTGGCAAGGAGTTGGCGCCATTCCTCGAGAAATTGGGTGACACACTCATGCGTAATGAAGTCTCTCTGCTGAACTGTTCTGTGCGCTTTGTGAAGAAAGATGCTCTCAGCAAGCTGCCTTATGCTCCTGGTGAAGACCACTATGCTGTTGTCTTATTCTTCAATCAATCGCTAGCAGATGCGGATATCGCCAAGACCAAGGCGTGGGTACAAGAGATTATCGATTACCTCTTAGAGCATGACGGGAAGTTCTACCTGCCTTACCAGCACTTTGCCACTCCGGAGCAATTTGAAGGCAGCTACCCGCAAGCGGAAAAGGTCATTGAGTTGAAGAAGAAGTACGATCCTTCTGGGTTATTTGACAACGGGTTATACCACGATTATCTGAAGCCTCTTGAAGGGCGTAAGAAGAGCCCTATGGCGCCGTCCAGCTTGTTTCAAAGTTTAAAACAATATTTTATCTAAGGTGAAGAGATGTTTCTAGACCCTTTTTTCCGTTCAAGCGATCTTCCATTAGCTCAAGGGCAGTCTAAATTTGTTGTGGGCAATCAGCCACAAACAGACACCGAGGCAGTGGGCATGAAAGCCATCATGGGTAGTGCTGCAGAAGCTCCAGAGCAGGGGCCAGAGGCACGCCTTGCTGACTTAAAGAGCATCTACTCCAACGATCTCATGATTACAGAATTTAACAAATTCCTCTCCAATGTCTTTATGCAGCTAGACGAGAAAAAGCTTGAGGTGCTCTTAAAAGACATCTTAGGCAAGAATATGTCTTATGAAGAGACCTATAAAGAATTGCTAGCGCGTATTGGAGAAGCTCAGAAAGGCTTTATCGGCGGTCTTAAATCACAGCTTCGCTCTCTTAAGGTCATTAAACAGGTGCTGGGTGACCAGATTGGTCAGCTGCTAGGCAAGGGCGGTAAAGTGAAAGGGTATTGCGAGATCGGCTATTCTGGCCGTTTGATCCGCCCTATCCAGAAGCATGCTGAAGTTGAGATAACAGGAAGAAAATACGTCGTTAATGATGTAGAAAGACTTACTCGCTACATCGAGACGGGCTTTCCTCTACCCTACGATGAGTTTGTCTCTCTGCGCGACTATGCGCCATTGACGGACCGCATCAAACCAGGCAGCATTGAGTTAGCGGTATGTCCTATCGGCCTACACCACGCCACTAAAGAGCAGCTGGAAGTGTTTGCTAAGTCAATCAGCGCTATCATCGCTCCAGGTGGTTCCTTTATCCTGCGTGACCACGATGCGAATGATCCTGTTGTTGCCGCTTTAGCTGATGCCGCTCATAGCGTCTTCAATGCTGCTACTGGTGAGACTGTAGCATCAGAAATGGGCGAAGTGCGCCGCTTTAATAGCTTAAACCATTGGGTGGAGCTCATGGAGAAGCATGGTTTCCAGCTTGTGGGCGGACCCGAAATCCAAGAAGGCGACTCGACGGAGAATTCTTTGGTACGCTTTGTCAAATTGGCTCAGAATGCTGAAGAAGCGCTTCCAGCGATGGAAACATATCTGAAGACATCTCAAAAAGGTTATGAGAGGGCGCAGTCTCAGACCTATCTAACGACGTTAGAGTGGCACCTCGTTGCGACAGCGCGTGAGTATGCCGACTTTGTTAAGGATAAGCCAGCGCATGAATTCCCCTTCTTCAAACATATCAAGGTGTTGTGGGGAACCTTCTTTGACTCTGTTCGCGATGGCTTTAAGAACGGCAGCTTTGGTGCTGTGTTGTCCTCTGAGCACTTGATGATGAGTCTTTTCATGGTGTTTACGACGACCTTTGATCTGCTGTACAAAGGGATGACCGCGTTGCCGCTCGCTTTGTTAAGACGCGGTAGCAGCGACAATGACCTGTCGACGGCTAAAACCATGGCACAGATCAATGACGAGTATGCTGAGTACATCAAGGCGACACCTTTCTATGAGTTTGATTTCTTTGGTAAGATTGGCGAACTATGGCGTTCGTACCGGCAGCGTGAGCCTGGCCATCTGCTGGCCAATACCTATTTCTTGGCTGTCAATACGTTAGGGTTGGGAATCTGGGGCTTGACTGCTATGCCGCTCAAGTGGATGTACTCTGGTCTAGAACCCGGTAACATCACGCTTGTGGTTAAGGATGAGCAAGGGCAGATTACAGATGACGCTGAAAAGGGAGTGCGAGTGCTCGCCTCCGATAATGAACATGATCTCAGAGCGATCGAAGCGCCTCGCTACCTGAAGCTGGTCGAGATGCTACGTGACTTCGCTCACCGCAACATCGATGTGGCTTCCATAGCAGGTTGCAAGAAGGTGCAGGTGAAGGTGAAGGCGACGGATGCTGCTGCAGAGCAGATCGCCAAGCTACCAGGTGTGGCTAGACTCAGCGACATCGCCATCCCTACGGATGCCGAGCATCACTACGTCCGCTTGGATGTGGAGACGGCTAGCCTGAGTAAAGCCATCCGCGGCATCGAGGCCGCTGGTGCTGAGATCACCTACATCCACGACCTGTAATCACCGGATGATTCGAGCCTGTGTGCGTGCCCGTGCCTGAAGTTTATAAATCAGGCTCGGGCACGCACACATATGCATTAAGCTAAACGACATTTTCACCACAGAGAACACAGAGTGCACAGAGAGGGAAATGAAAAAAACAAACACCTGTCTCTTATACACATCTGACGCTG
>CAMFKD010000099.1 GCA_945957095.1 uncultured Chlamydiae bacterium | reverse complement strand
CGTCTTAGCGTCTTTGCAGTCTTTGCGTTAATCTGATCCCTTTCACAACGAGACTAATGAGAAACACACCGTATCCTCACCATCTGATCCCTTTCATAACGAGACTAATGAGAAACACAACGTTGTAGATATCTTTCCAGGACGTGCCAGCAGGTTACAGCTAAACGATCGATCTGCTCGCGGATCATGCGGGGGCCCTCGAGGTTGGTGAAGTCGCTGACCACCTTGTCTATCTGGCATGGGATGCCAAGTTGCTGAGCGGCTAGAGCGACGCCGTATCCTTCCATATCGACGATGTCACCATGTTGGCGCAGGTGACGGCTCAGCTCAGGGTGGTGAATGGGGTAGTCCGAGGTGATTAGCCTGACACCTTCTTCTGCGATAGGCAGGATAGGGAAAAGGGAACGGTGGAAATCCTGAGAATAGGGGTCGAGGTTATCGGGGAGGATGGGATTACGCATGACCTGGCTGACAGAGACAGCTTGCCCTAGCGTTACATCTGGAATGAGAGCTCCGGCGATGCCAACATTGATCATACAAGAAGCGTTTTGCCCATAGCGTCCGATGGCGGCAGCGGCAGCTAGGGCTCCCATGCCCGTGATCACAATGTCGGCCAGCTCACTGCGGTAGTATCGATCAGGTGTCAGTTCGGCAGCAGCCAGAGCCTTGAGGGTGGGGGCTGCTTCAGCGTAGGTGGCGAATACGATCAGTGGATGCTGTAGCATGAGGGTTCCTCAAAGAGCCAGTGTTGGCTACTGGTAGGGAGCAGGTGACGTTCTTGACCGAGTCTAAATAAAGTATCGATGGCGGCTTGCCCTTTAGCGGATAGGTTGGCTGTTTCGTCATTAACGTACAGGTCGATGTGTTGTTGGACTACCTGTGGGTCTTTTTCCATGCTATGTTCTAGAATATAGGACATCGATGCGTGGGGATGTTGCCGAGCATAGCGCAACGAGGCTTGCAAATAGGTATTCAAAGAAGTAAGGGTTTCTTGACCAAGGCTACGTTTGGCTACTATTCCCCCTAGAGGCAGTGGCAGAGCATATCTCTGTTCCCAGATGGCGCCGAGGTCTGCGATCTCAACAAAGCCATCTCGTTCAAAAGTAAAACGTGTTTCATGGATGATTAAGCCGCAGTCGACGATCCCGCTACGCACCAACTCTGTCACTTCGTCATAGCGACAGAAGATCTTTTCAGCTGCTGGCTCGATGAGAACATTAAACAACAGATGAGCCGTCGTATCGATGCCTGGAATAGCGATGCGTTTGCTTCCCATTTGCGATAGAGTAAAGGGCTTTTTGGCGATGATTTTTGGACCGCAGGAATGTCCTAAGGCACATCCGGTGGGTAGCAAAACATAGTAATCGCGGATCAAGCCTGCTGTATAGATTGACACTTTGGAAATGGGGTAGATGCCTTTGAGTGCCCCTTCATTGAGGTGTTGGACATCGGCTAGGGTAGGGATAATTGGCATCTCTTTTCCTACTAAGCCAGTAGCCCATGCATGAAAGAGGAAGGTGTCATTAGGGCAGGGACTAAAGGCTATAGGAAGCGGCATTGTCAGCTCCACACAGCATTCATGTCAGGATAGCGCAGGATGAAACCAGCGGTGCGTATTTTATCACAGCTGACACGTTTGTTACCGCCATGGAGTGATTTCTGCGTGTCGTCCCAAGAGACCATAGGCCAGTCCAACGTATCGCAGATGATATCGTAGAGCTCTTTGCGCGTGATGTGCAGGTCATTGCATAGGTTATAGAGTCCTGATAATCGGCTGTCCGCTGCAAAGACCATGGCATCGACGACATCGTCGCGGTGGATAAGGTTGGTGTAATTCTGACCTGTTCCGGGGAATGGCATGCCTAAGCGCTGGCCAATGCGGTCAGGTAGAGAGCGGCTGGGGCCGACGATTTCGCCTAAGCGTAGGATGCAGACATTACGGTTCGGAGTCTGTAATGACAGCATGACCTGTTCTGTTTCGACTAGTGTTGTTGTCTGAGGATTGGTTGGTGAGGTGGAGTCTTCTTCGTTAACCCATTGTCCCTGCCGTTCGCCGTAGACGGAGGTGCTGCTGGTGTAGATCACCTGTGTCACAGAAGGGGCTGACTCTAATGCTAATTTTAAGGTTTGGGCTGTCTTCAAGTAAGTAGAGACGTAGTCGTCTGGCCCGTGAGCAGCGACGGTGACGATGACGCAATTCTTGCCTTGCAGCAGGGTGATGAGGCCTTGGAGGTCATCGCTCTGCCATAAAACAGCTTTGGTAGCAGCATGTCTTACCTCGGCTAGCCGATCTGATCGTTTTGTGGTTGCGGTGACGTCGACACCATGCGCATGCAAGAGATGGGCAAGCGCCACCCCGACATACCCGCATCCAATAATCAGTGCTGACTGCACTAGATTAACCCTAATTGTAACAGTGTTTCGCGTAGCTCTTTATTTTCTTCTTTGTCCAAAGACCCCGTACTTGACAACCAGATTAGGTAGTCTTTAGGCAGCTGCTGCAAAGGGGTGCCGCGATGTTTGCCGAAAGGCATTACGCGCACAGTCGTTGGACGAGCCAGTAATTTGACGGCTGTTTCGATGGGGATGTCATCAATCATGGCATAGAAGACGTCAGCCAACACCATCACATCGTCAAGGGCTCTGTGTGCATTATTAGCTGCAATGCCATAGATTTCGCGTAGGAATTGCAGTGTGTGTCTAGGGAGATCAGGTCGGTAGCGTCGTGCCCACTTCACCGTATCGAAGAATGCCCATGATGGCATTTCTAATCCATTGCGGCGGTATTCATGACGCAGAAAATGGACGTCAAAGGCATCGTTATTGTGTGCAATGAGAACAACGTCTCCTTCGCAAAAAGAGGCAAACTCCGGACCTAGCTGGGCAAACGTTGCAGCATCCTTGACCATCTCGTCAGTAATGCGGTGGATGTTGGTCGCTTCAGGCGGAATGGGCCGGCCCGGGTTGACAAACCGGCAAAAGGAGCGTTGACGTTCCGGGTCATAAGCAGCAATTTCGATGATGCGATCCGACTCAGGTGATAAACCTGTGGTCTCGGTATCGTAAAAAATCGGGCGTAGCGGCATGGGCTATTTTCCGCGTTTTTGCTTCTCTTCTTCTTCCTTCTGCGCTTCGTTAGCTTTGGCTAGCATCTCATCGAAGGTGACAACGCCGGCTGCCAGCGCTTCTACGGCTGGTGAAAAGGATTGGCATATGGTCTTAAATGTTTTGAGATAGGCTTCAACAGTCGTATCGGGAATTTCTTTCTGAAAGGAGGGGATCATGCAACGGAAGAAGACGACACCGATCGCTTCATCCATGCCAAAGCCCGGGATATCGAGCTCCTTATTGAACATATGCAGGAGGCGTCCCATGTCTGCGATGCGCTCTTTCACGACATTGCAGGGTAAGAAGACCAACATTTGTAACAGCCCACCTTCTTCAAAGATACGTACGAAGAAAGGGAATTCCCTGTTTGCTACTTTGAGCGGACCATACAGTTGGGATGTCTCTTTCTGCAGTTCAACTTCTACGTCTTGTTGCTTAAGAAAAGGTGTTAACGCGTCATAGCTAAGCTTTAGCATAGGATCTCCTTAGGGCTAGTAAGATACGCCTGGTTGGAATCGGTCTTGATGTCTTGTGATACCACAATTATTAGTCACTGGGATGGTGCAGAAGTCATCTTCAGTAGCCGCGCGGTAGCAACTCGTCAACGCAGTAGCAAACAGTGCCAAAGAGATCATCATTGTCAAGATACGATAGCTCATACGTGTTAACCTTTAGTCGTTGGGACGGTTTTCAAGGGGAGTATAAGTATTTGCAGAATTTAAGTCTTCATGAGAAGAAATTTGAGCGAGGCGGACAACAGACGTCGCGGTTTCCCCAAGGAGTAGGCGCGTTCCTTCTATTTCGACGACGTAGAGGGTCGACCTAGGGCTAAGGCTCCTCTGTTCTTCGATCCTAATCCCGCTGCCCATATTGACTTGTTGCAAGCGGCGATAGAGAAAGCGCTTTAATGACCAAGCGATGGCTACCATCGCGACAAGCGTAAAAGTCAACACCACCAACATATTCAGAAACTCATTCATAAAATGGTCTTGGGATGGGCTTTCCGAATGCATGAAGGGATGGTTATAAAAGTCTTCTTTGGTTTGATCCATCGGTAGGGCAGGTTTTTGAGGCGCCTCATCGGCAAAGAGAGGGCCAACTGCTGTCATACACAGGAATAGAATTGTGAACAGGTGACGCATAGTGTGTGCCTTCGAGGTTCGTGAGGTAGAAAAAGCGAGAATGCGGTATTCTGCTGTTGGTGTCCACACCATTTTATCGAACTCTATTCAAACAGACTGAAAAGTTGGCTATGGAGCGCATGACTGGTCTTATCGCCCTAGATATTGATGGTACGATTACGATCGAGTCTCGCACGATTCCTGACGAAGTGGTCAGGTATCTTGCCCTCCTGCAGGCTGAGGGATGGGTCATTGCGTTAGTCACCGGACGCACCTTTAACCAGTGTGAGAAGTTGGTAAGCTGTTTGCCATTCTCATATTTTTTAGCGGTACAAAACGGGGCAATCTTACTATCGATGCCAGAGCGGCGAGTGATCTCTCGTCATTATTTAGACAAAGAAACATTACAGACGATGTCTAAAATCAGCATGGATCACTTCCACGATGTCGTCGTCTATAGCGGTTATGAACATGGCGATCGCTGTTTTTATCGCCCTCATGCGTTTTGTGAAGAGCTTCTGGCATATACGGCTAGGCGTTGTGAGGAATATGGGGAACTTTGGGAACCTCTGGACTCCTTTGAGAGGTTGCCGCTGGAAACCTTTGCTTCTACCAAAAGCTTTGGTGCTTATGAGCCGTTAGAACCTCTGAGTGTATTATTTAAAGACAGGCTAAAGCTACATGCCCCTATCAACCGCGATCCATTTGAGGTGGGGTACTTTGTGATGCAGACCACCCATCCTTTGGTGAATAAGGGGCAGGCAGTGCGCGATGTGAAGGTGTACTCCGGTAGCAGCGGGCTGACGATTGCTGCTGGCGACGACTGTAACGACATCGAGCTGCTATCCGCTGCTGACATCGCCATCGCAATGGGGGATTCTCCCGTCGCATTGCACAAATATGCGACGATCATTGCGCCGCCAGCTAGCGAATTGGGAATCATTCAAGGCTTGAATCAAGCCATCAAAGAGAAGGAGAAACCGTGAGTTCAGTATCTGCTAAAATCGGAGTTGAGGGGTTGAGGGTTCCCTGTGTCATCGGTTGTCAAACATGGGAGCGCGATACCGTTCAAGAGGTCACGATTGATCTTCAGGTCGAAGCAGACGTGTCCCGCTGTGTGGTTAGCGATAGCTTAGAGGACACCATCGATTACCGCTCATTAATCGAGACCGCGATTCAGGTCTGCCAAGAGGGTAAGTACAAGATGATCGAAGCGCTGGCCTGGAATGTGTTACTTCGAGTAGCAGAGCAGTGTCAGGTCACCTGGGGCTGGATTCGCGTGCATAAACCGCAAGCATTGGTAGGGCATGGTAGTGCTGTTGTAGAGATGGAATGGGGGAAACGATCGACATGACGGCATGGACGTTGGTGACAGGAGGAGCGCAAGGGTTAGGGGCGGCCATCTGCCGTATCTTAGCCAACCGGGAATATGCTCTTGTGATCCATTATCGCGATAGCGCCGACGATGCCGAACAACTTGCCGCTTACTGCCGTTCGTTAGGGGTAGCCGCAGAATGTTGCTTCGGTGACTTTACGACGACGGCAGGGGTGCAAACGTTTTTAGACCACTACCGTTCTCGCTTTCCAGAGACACAGTATCTCGTCAACAATGTCGGAAACTTTAAAGCGGGTTCTCCATTGCTGACTCCAATCGATGAATGGCTCGATCTTTTTCAAGTCAATGTCTTTGCCACTGTCGCTATTGTGCAGGGCTTGATCTCTAGTATTGTGGCACAGCAAGGCGCTATTGTGAATATCGGTTTGACGGGGGTAGGGCGTTACCATGCCGATACCTATTGTGGTGCTTATAGCGCCGCTAAAGCAGCTCTATGGCAGGCTACGCGTTCGCTAGCTAAGGAACTAGCCCCTCAGCAGGTACGGGTGAATATGGTCTCTCCTGGCTATATGGAGCGCTCTATCGATAAGCCTAGCTGTCAGCAGAACCTGCCGATGGGGCGTGAAGCAAAGCTTTCCGAAGTCGCCGATGCTGTGGCTTACTTGCTCAGCGCATCTAGTCTCTACATCACCGGCCAAAATATTGAAGTGGCCGGCGCCGTCCGGTTATAAAAAGAGAGACATCGATCAAATTTAGTTGGATAGGTTCATGTTCATACCGGGTTAAATTTGACGTTTATGGAGTTTCTCTTATTCGGACAACGTGAACGGTATGTAAGTTTTTATTGAAACCAGGTAAGTTGTAGAACAGGGTGGTGCCATTGATGGATAGATCTTTGGGTGGCCACATAATCTTATTGTTACCTAGGAGTCTTATAGCGTCCACCGGTATACCTAGCTGTCGAGACAACTCTTGCAAGATCGTTTCTATCGGCGCGCTTGACCGATGATCAAGCTCTAACCTGCGACCTTCGTAAAGGAAGAATGGCAGGCTTCTTGTTAAAGGGGCTGCTTCACTTACGGAGGCTAAAGACCGAGAAGCAACTTTTGCGTCAGGTTCTGAAGAAGAGCTTGTAGGCCATGTGGTCGTCTTTGGACTGGCAGTTGCAGTTTTTGTTAGTCGGAACACCCGAACATCTCCGGCCTGGTAGCCTGGCAATCTGTCAAATGGTGTGGCAAAAGAGATAGTTTCATCCTGGCTTGGCCAAATTAACGTAGCACCAATTCGAATCTCTATCTCATCTATTGGTATTTTTAGCTGCTCAGACAAACTTTGGACAACCATTCCTACCGGCTGGCTTGAATAACCACCAACGTCTACCAATCGACTTCCGTAATAAAACTCTCGCAGCCATCTAAGGCGATCTATTGCAGCCGATGAATCGATAGAATCGGAAGGAGCTCCTGTGGTCGCTCCTAGAGTTTCTCTTATTCGGACAACGTGAACGGTATGTAAGTTTTTATTGAAACCAGGTAAGTTGTAGAACAGGGTGGTGCCATTGATGGATAGATCTTTGGGTGGCCACATAATCTTATTGTTACCTAGGAGTCTTATAGCGTCCACCGGTATACCTAGCTGTCGAGACAACTCTTGCAAGATCGTTTCTATCGGCGCGCTTGACCGATGATCAAGCTCTAACTTGCGACCTTCGCAACGGAAGAACGGCAGGCTTCTTGTTAAAGGGGCTGCTTCACTTACGGAGGCTGAAGACTGAGAAGCAACTTTTGCGTCAGGTCCTGAAGAAGAGCTTGCAGGCGACATCAGGTACCCTGAAGAGGAACTCGCTGCAGAACTGGGGGCAGGCACATGACCAAGAATTGATGGTTCTATAGAGGAGATCGTGAAAGGTAATTTCGCGTTGCTCATCTCCTGATTAAATTGCTCTAAAGTCAGACTATCAAAGGTTTGTATCTTAGTCATCACTTCACGAAGAGCATCACAGAGATTGCTCTGTTGTGGAGATTGGGCAGCTTTTTGAGCGCTATCTAATGCATCATTGCACAATTGGAGTAAGGGTTGAAGAGGCCGCATAGGTTCATGCCTACGAGCCTTTTGATTTTCAAGAGCAGCACAGTATTGCTGGGCTGCTTTTTCAAAGTCATTTACTGAAGATGCAAAGGTGTCCATAACTAACCCATGTTTAAAATCATTTTTTAAGATTGATTGTATTATAAAAGTTAGTGTTTTATTAAACAAGTGGAGAGTCATTTGCGGTAACGTATGTGTCCATGTAATGCTGTCAACTCAAGGAATCGGCGTAGCCAATTCGTGCCCGCACACGCATTCTATTATCCATAAGTCGAAAAGAACCTTTCTGCTGCTATGTTCAAGGTCTCTTATTCACCTTTTCGGTCAGAATTTTGATCGACAAGCCAGGTAAATTGTATCCTCTCTGCGAAGCAGTGAAACTTTATGTAGCCATGGGTGCTGCTACGAAGTAGCAAACCTATGGGGAGAATAAGTAAGAGATCTCCACCTCAAAGGGGTGATGCTAAAAGATTAGGGTTTAATGTGTTGTGCTGGACGGCACCACCCCGTTGGGGTGAGGGATCATTATTTGCACATTCCAGGGGTTTGCTACTTCGTAGCATCACCCCCTGGCTACATAGAGCATTGCTGCTTCGCAGTAAGGGGAGCGGCTGACTATCCCCCGGTTAGCTAAAAGTCCTTTCTCTTAGATAAAAAAGAGTTCAAGACATACCTGTCAGCAAGAAAATGAGGACTTATGGATAATAGGATACGCACACGGGCACGACTTGGCTACCCCTT
>CAMFKD010000098.1 GCA_945957095.1 uncultured Chlamydiae bacterium | reverse complement strand
CGAGATTCCTCTACGTCTCGTGGGCTCGGAGATGTGTATAAGAGACAGGTCACTGACAAGTGCGTGTTGTCGCCATACATATGATGATCACGTAGGGTGGGTTCCGCAGTTGATTGAAGAACGTTACGACTCTGAACTGTTTCCGGATCCGTGCATTGAAGATCTTCTTGCAGTTCCACTTACCGTCAATTCGGCGGTGCAAATTGCTCTTCTTAACAATCCCAAAATACAACAGATATTGGCGGATGTGGGCATTGCCCATGCAGACCTTGTTAAAAGTGGTCTTTGGAAAAATCCTGTCTTATATGCTTTGATACGCTTCCCAGACAAAGCAATCTATTTCAACAATGTTGAATATGGGATTGCTGCAGCCTTTTTAGACATCTGTTTAGCGCAACTCAGACGGCAAGTAGCTTCTGTAGAGTATATGCAGGTGCAGCTGCGAGTTGCTAATGCTATTCTCGACACGGTATTTGAAGTGGAAGAGACATTCTATTGTCTCCAAGCACTAGAAAGAAGGCAGGCTGCGATGAAAGACCTTGTTGAGCTGGCGGACATCTGCCATGAACTAGCCCTGCGGCAGGCTAAACATGGTAACATTAATGATATAGCTCTTTCAGTCAGGAGCGCTAATGCGATAAAGACGCAATTAGAGTTAAGGCAATTGGATTTACAAGTGGCTAGCTTGAGGGAAAAGCTAAACAGGTCGTTCGGCATCCCTAGCAGAGGTTGTTGGACCCTATCCAATGTCGATATGGTAATGCCAGATGTGGAATGGGATACGTGTAGCATCGAAGAGCTCGCTCTGGAGACACGCCTTGATCTCATGGCGATGCGCTGGGAATGTGATAAGCTTGATGGTATCAAAGCGCAAAATCAAGCGTGGGCCTATACCAATTTGCAATTTGGCATATCGCATGCGCGAGATTCAGAAGGTATTAGTGCGTTGGGTCCTACTCTATCGATAGATCTTCCCCTCTTCAATGATGGCTCGGTAGAGCGTTGTAGGCTGCATACGCTTTGTGTGCAAAATGACTATGCACTTACTGCTTTAGAAATCGACATTCGTTCCGAAGTAAGGCAATCTCTAGAGCGCTTTCATATAGCTCAACATATCGTAGAGAGATACCAGCATGAGCTTATCCCTTTGCAAGAAGCTGTAATTCCCACTGGGACTATCTACTACAATAGTATGGGTTATGGGCTATATGCCCTTCTCGACAACAAAGCACAGGTGATTCAGTCACAGATGGACTGTATCGATGCTATCAAAGACTACTATTTGGCTTATGTGGCTTTGGATAGGGCGGTTGGAGGCAGATTCTTTTCTCTTTTTGCACAAGAGGAGACAGTATGCGACGACTGAGTTTTCTCTTCTGCTACTTTACTGTTTTCACAGCATTTCCCGCTAATTCCCAGGGCAGCGTCCCCCCTACCGGGGTTTCCTCGCCCTGGGCTACCCACTTTCGCCCCATTCTGGGGCTTTTTATTTTTTTAACGGGAATTGCTGCTGTTTTCATGCCATGGATCTTATTTGCTTCTGTGATTGTTCCCAATAGTTCTACTCTATCATGGATCATCGATGGTGATGTAAAGGTTTTTCACTTGGTTGCGGAACCGGTAAAGAGAGAACTTGCTCCTGGCTTGGTCATCAATGCTTGGGGATACAATGGCTCAACTCCTGGGCCACTTATAGAGGCCGTAGAGGGTGATAGAGTACGTATTCTCGTGACAAACCATTTGCCAGAGCCTACTTCTATTCATTGGCATGGGATCTTACTTCCCAATGATATGGATGGTGTGAGTGGTTTGACTCAGAAAGCTATTCAGCCTTCAGAAACCTTTAAGTACGAATTTACTCTCAAGCAGAACGGCACCTATATGTATCATCCACATACGGATGATATGGTGCAGATTGGAATGGGAATGGTTGGCATTTTTGTCATTCATCCTAAAGAGGCCGAAGATCTCCCAGTAGATCGCGATTATGCCATTATGCTCAGCGAATGGGCTATTCCAGTAGGTGGTAATACACCGGATCCTCTCGTAATGTTGGATTTCAATTTCTTCACCTTTAATGGTGTTGCCTACCCATTGTGCGAGCCTTTGATGGTAAAGAGTGGGGAAAGAATACGCATACGTTTCGCGAATCTTAGTATGGACAATCACCCTATCCATGTTCATGGGCACACTTTTACTGTGACGCGTCGTGGTGCGCAGAGGTTACCTATTTCAGCACAATATCAAGAGGTAACGGTTGATGTTCCTGTGGGGACGACGAGAGATATTGAGTTTGTAGCTGATGCATTAGGAGATTGGCCCATTCATTGTCACAAAACACATCACACGATGAATGGGATGGTACACGATCTTCCCAACGTGATCGGCATCGAATGGAATGGGCTGGAGGAACGTATCCGTAAGTTTCTTCCTAACTTCATGGCGATGGGGCAAGATGGGATGGAGGAGATGTTTACTCATCACCATATGAAAACATGGATTCCTATGGGCGCTAAAGGTCCATATGGGGTCATTGATATGGGGGGTATGTTCACTATCATGAAGGTTAGTGACGATTAGCGTTGATCTAATATCCTCCATTCCGTTGTTGCGATTCGTTCCATGAAGGTGGCGTCATGGGTGATGGTGACAAGCGCTCCTTCGAAATTGAGGAGGGCTTTTTCTAGAGCTTCTAATGTTGACAGGTCGAGGTGGTTGGTGGGTTCATCCAGCAACAGCACGTTAGGTCTCTCCAAAATCAGTGTTAGCAACATCATCCGTTTTCTTTGCCCTGTGCTTAAAGTGGAGAAGGGACGTTCTAATAGATTTTCTCCTCCAAGAGCCGCTTTATGTAATTCTCGTCTTAGCTCTTCTTCCGAGAGTTGATAGCGACGTTCAAAATAATGGAGGGGTGACTCATCCATAGGGAGTAGCTCAACATCTTGGTCTAAAAAGCCAATTTTTGCGCTTGGTGCGTGCTTGACAATGCCATGATCCAATGGCAGAAGGCCAGCCATGGCTTTGAGAAGCGTTGTTTTGCCGCAGCCATTAGGGCCTATCATGACAATTCTATCGCCACAGTAGATGCTTTTAGAGAGATCTGAGAACAGAATACGCCCTCCAAATCCTTTACCTGCTTCTTCTAATTCAATAGCGACAGGAGAGGTTAGGGAAACTTGATCAAAATGGAGTCCAGTGATGCCTTTTGGCTTGGGATGGTGCAATGGAGTGGCTTCAAGGTCAGCCAAACGTGCTTTGAGAACGTCGAGTGTATGGTGTAGTGACCGTTGTTGCTTCTCTCCTCTTCGATCATAGGCCATGACATTGCGATCTTTGGGAGGAGACGCTTTGCCTGTAGAAAAGGTGATGGCTTTGATCTTTTGCTTTAGGAGACTTCGCTCTTCTCGCTGCGCTTCATATGCTTTCACGTCTTTTTCTAGACGCCTCTCTTTCTCTGCCAAATAAAAGTCATACCCTCCACTGTAATAGGACAGCTTGGCTTCGTTGATTTCGATGAGGCGATTACAGGTTTTGTTCAGAAATTTGCGATCATGCGAGACGACGATGGTAGCTCCTATTCGTTTGTTCAGATAGGCTTCGAGCCAATTAAGCATGTCGTAATCTAGATGATTTGTAGGTTCATCTAATAGAAGAAGGTCGGGGTTTTCGATCAGCACTCTGCCAAGAGCGATGCGCACACGCTGACCACTGCTTAAAATGGACATAGAGTCATCTAGAATTTTATTATCGATGCAGAGTCCTTGTATGATCTCCTCTATAGGCGCTGTGTGATACCCACCTAGTTGGACGTAGGTATGATGGAGCTCCTCCCATTCTTCTAATCGTGTAGGATCTTCCAAGCATTGCGCCATATTTCTCTCTAGTTCGATCAGAACTGTGCCGGTTAAGTAATTCCGTACGGTAATAGAGGGATCAGAAAGAATGATCTCCTGTGGGAGTAGCCCAATGGAAAGTTCGCTTGTTCGGCTGATAACAGAACTGTCAGGCTCTGTTAGGCCCGCTAGTAAGTTTAGGAGGGTTGTCTTTCCTGAGCCATTTTCGCCGATGAGAGCAAAAACTTCTCCTTGATGGACTGACAAAGAGATATCGTCAAACAGTAGTGATGCGCCAAAAGATTTATAAAGATGGGAAAACTGAATAAGAAGCCGCGACATAAGTTTGATCCTTGGGTATGATAAGTTAACGAATTGGATGCAAACTTAAATGCGCATTGAAGCAGTCTCCTAATTGGAAGTTTCAATAATCATTTTAACATAGATAGATTTTCTAGTCTATAGGTTGTATTGACTTGATCTCTAGCCAGATCTATTATTTTTCGAAAGCTGAGGTTTCTAGGTGTATTGATGGGTCATGTATCCAGTCTCGATATCGTGGATCAGGTTCTCCATGAACGTTTTGGATTCGTCAGTTTTCGTCCTGGTCAGCGTGAAGCCATTGTAGAGCTGCTGACGAGAGGCAGCTTGCTTTGCATCCAGCCGACGGGGTTTGGTAAGTCTTTGCTTTATCAGCTTCCAGCATCGCTTCTTCCTGGGATGACTTTAGTGATTTCTCCATTGCTGGCGCTGGTGCGAGATCAGCAAGAGCATTTGATCAAGCGCTTTGGCATCATCGCTGCAGCTATCAACAGCGATCAGAGCGAAGAAGAGAATGACTTTGTACGTGAACGGGTGTTAGCTGGGCAGGTGCGTATCTTGTTTGTGGCTCCTGAACAGCTTGACCATGTCGATCGCTTTAACTTTCTGCTGAATCTTCCGGTGAGTCTACTAGTAGTAGATGAAGCGCACTGCATTTCGACTTGGGGGCATGATTTTCGTCCTAGCTATCGCCAGATTGTTAAGCTCATCAACGCTATCCAGCAAAAAGATCCTGCCGTTAAGATATTGGGGTTGACAGCTACAGCTGATGCAAAGACGGAAGAAGATATCCGTCAGCAGCTCTCGTTACAAGGCAGGGTGTTGCATGTCATACGTGAAAGCATGGACAGGCCGAATATTACCTTGTCAGTTCTCCGGCTGTCCTCAATGGCGGATAAACTGGTGGCATGTCAACAGCTGTTACAGCAGCTACAAGGTAGCGGCCTGATCTATTGTGCTACTCGCGAACATACCGAATTGGTAGCAGGTTATCTCAAGCAAAGTGGAGTCAGTGCAGCTGCCTACCACGCAGGCTTTGATCCCGTTTTAAAGCGAGCCTTACAACACGATTTTCTCGCCAACAAGTACCGCGTCATTGCTGCCACTAATGCTCTGGGAATGGGGATCGATAAGTCAGATCTACGTTTTGTTATCCACTTCGACATGCCGGGATCTATTACTGCCTATTACCAGGAGGTGGGGCGTTGTGGACGGGATGGGCAGCAGGCCAATGGGATCTTATTGTACCAACGCGAAGACCAAAGGGTGCAGTACTACTTCATCGAATCGGCGCAGCCAGCCAGAGAAGACTTTCAGCTAGTCCTCGATACCGTAAGAAATGCTAAAGAGCCTCCCAGCCTCACGGCTATCAAAGCAGCGACAGGGCTCCACCCCACACGCATTATCGTGGTTGTTGCGGAATTGATAGAACAAGGGTTTTTGGAAAAAAAAGCTTTAGGGGCTTATCGCACCCAAGTATATCAAGTCACCGACCATTCTGGTGTGCCCAACATATCGCGATATCTTAACCAAGCGGCGGTTAAGAGGCGTGAGCTTGATCATATGATCCACTACTGTGAGCAGGATCGGAATTGTCGCATGCAGCTATTGCGTCAGGAGTTGGGTGATGTAGCGGCGACACCTTGTGGGCATTGCTGTGCTTGCCGAAAGGGGGCGCTGACCTATTGTTATGATCCGGCTGCTGTGTCAGCAGCTAACCAATGGCTAAATAAGCGGTCTGTCATCATAGCCCCGAGTAAGTTGCTGGATGTTTCTGAAGGATTTGCGATTCTAGATGGCACGTTGCGGCTGCCGGTTTTTGTCGAGTTCATGAAGCAGCGCGCTGAGCGAGCTGACATCAGTGAAGAATTGTGGACACTGCTCAAGTTACAGCTTGAGGGATTGTTGGTGAAGCAGCGCATTTCCGCAATAGTGCCGATCCCCTCGAAGACATGGCCAGCAAGAAATCACATTGTTAGCGTTATGGCTGGTTTATTGCGGATACCTTGCCTAGATGTGCTAACATGGCGTGAAGAGCCTTCGGCGCGCCAGGGGCAACTTTACAATAACGACCAGCGACAAGCCAATGTCCGCGGAAAGATGGGGTTAAGTTCTTTTGGCATCCCGCTAGACGGCGCTATTCTTTTGTTTGACGACTATACCGGTTCAGGGGCCACTCTTAAAGAGGCTACTCGCGTACTGCGAAAGGAAGCTGAACTACGGCAGCCGATCATTCCCGTCACATTAGCAGCAGTCAAGTGGCGCCTTGGTCGCCCCGGTTTCGCTTAATTCCAATAAGGGGAATAGATCAATATTCCTCTTGTGGATTTGGTATCCACGATGTTGATTTCTTGGATATGAAGTGCTTTCATAAAGGCAAGGACCAAGATGGCATTGGGGACGTCGACATTAGCATAGGGATTGTTTAATTCATCATCTGTCAAACCAATCGCTTGGCTGAGAAAAGCTCGTAAGTCTTTACGCACGACGACATCGTCACCACCAACAGGGCCAATGCTGTTGGAAAACAGGCGGCCAATGCCGATGAGTTTAGTGTCGGGGTGTTTGATTTTCTCTTTGATAATGGGATAGGCTTTTCGACCGATGGAGCGCGCATAGCTATCGGCATGTTGGATATCTTCTTCGGTCATAGGGTTCGGAGTGGTGATTTCGTCAGAGTCTTTTCCTTGGATAACGTCGATAATATAGTTTCTGAACGGAATGGAACCTACTCCTCCCATAAAGATAGCTAGGTCGTCTGAACCAGTTCTAGTGGTCATCTGAAAGCTGCCTGTGCCGATATCCCAAACAATCAGTTGGTCAGGGTCGTGATGGCTCGCCTCCACTCCGCTGAAGAAGGCAAGAGTACCCTCTTCCCTTTGAGGAATGATCCTTAAGGGAATGGCGGTCGCTTCCTCCACTTCTTGGGCAAATTGTTCTCCGTTCGCGGCATCGCGAAAGGCTGCGGTCGCAACAGCAGCTATCTTTTCCACTTGATATTCGTCGATATAGGCTTTGATCTGATGAAAGGTGTTCATCCCACGTTCGCGAATTTGCTCGTCGAAGGCGCCGTCGTATGAGGATTCCAAGGCGGCTTGATAGGGAACCGGAAATGACTCTTCAAATAGAATTTCAACGATGTGTTCTCCCGAATCGTCGACATCCGCAATGGTGATCTTGGTGGATCCTGAGCCCACATCGATGGCGGCTCTTCTTTCAGTCGCTGCGACAGAACTATATAGTGCAAATATAAAAACAAATAAAAGTCTATTAATCATATACTTCCTGTTTTTAGTTGTTGCTTAATTATTTTATGGTAAATATATTTATATGTCAAGTATATTAAGGTTTTGATGAATTATTCGTTCGCATGAGGCCTTGTTGCATAATTAACCACAGAGTGCACAGAGAACACAGAGAGGGAAATGGAAACATAAACACGTTCTATCCTTTCTCTGTGTTCTCTGTGCATTCTGTGGTAGTAAATTCCTAAAAATTAGTGGTTAATATTTAGCAGAAATTGCTGCTGATCTCGTTGGGTCAGTGGTGAATTATGCAACAAGCCCTCGCATGACAAAATCGCTGTTGTTTGGGTATAATTGCGCTGAATGATAAACGATATCGTTGTTAAAGTTGTATCACTCACAGCGCAGCAATTGGAGAGTTGTGAGTCTCCTGATCGCTATTGGGTCATGCGCCGAATAGCTAGCGGTGCTATCTACGCGGCAGCAGCAACTGTTTTGACGGCATTCGGGAGTACTTATCATCTCTATCATGCGTTCTCTACCCTGGTGCTTCCTCTCAGCTCTAGAACGACATTCAAAGAATGTTTGGCGATCTGCAATCGCCATCTTAGTGCGGCCTATAGTATTGCCTTAGCTGGTTGTACGATTCCGTATGTGTCTGTACAAGAGGGTAGCAAGGAGGCAGCGTTTCGCAATATTGTTGCGGACACATTATCTAGCATGGGGTTGGGTCGGCAGTATCGTCCTCTCAAAATAACCACCGTTACGCCGATGAAATCCACTCTGTGGAATCGGCAATATAGCTTGTTAGCTGGTATGGCGCTTTTACTAGCTTCTGGATGGTATGCTTATCTTACGACATCCAATAACAAGAGCTACATTTCGGGGGCTATTGCTGCTACTGGCTGTGCTTTCACTCTTCCCTTTTTGAGTGGGTGGTTCATGCGGCATGCTGTGCTGAAGGAACAGTTCTCCGTTATGGAATGGCTTCTTCGGTTGGGTATAGACATAGATGGTCTTGATTTTTTTGACTTTTCACCTGTC
>CAMFKD010000097.1 GCA_945957095.1 uncultured Chlamydiae bacterium | reverse complement strand
TCCTGGCACGTGATGGCCAGCGTAGCAGGCCATCACGTGCCAGGACTTTTTGAGAAGCTACCCTTTATGTCGTTGAACCTATCCAACTAAATTTGATCGGGTGATTTGTGTTTCTGTTAGAAATCCGGGTGGTAGTTCATACCGTGTTCGGTGATGGTGCCTGAAAACCCTAATGTCACGATATTGAGTAGTGACCAGCCCAGACTTTTGAGTCCATTGCCGGCAAAGACCATCGAAGTACGCGCTTCGTTCTCATCACGATTGCCAAAAGCATAGCATGTTGAACCTGCTAGGTTTCCAAACACTTGGGCAACGCTGACAAACGCCTTGGCAACTGACGGCAGCACGCCATAAATCGGCACGGCTTGTGCCAGCGTTAGCTGGCGCTGTAATTCAGGACAATTGGTACCTTTTATAACACCGACTTGGCTATCCCGGTGGAAGAGACCCGCGATACCATCACCCACTAAATTATGTAGTTTTACCATAATGGACTCCTTTATATGGCTTGTTGTTTTTATTAAGAAAATGATTATATATGATTAATATTTTATTGTAAATATAAAAGTATTTAATAATGAATTGTATTCCTAGTTGGATGTCAAGAATCGCAGGGAGGTATACCCAAGGCTTTGTTACGTAATCTATTTGTTCACCACATATCAGTGAGATCTATGAGAAGAATTGAGATAGAGAGGAGGTGTTAGAAGATTGGATTGAGACCTTTCAATTCTTCTCATTAATCTCATTCCTCCTCACTGGTCTCTGTGGCTCAGTGGTGAATTATGCAACAAGCCCTATACCCAAGAAGTGGGGCTTCCGCTACAATGCTGGGACATCACATCGCGTCAACAAGGAGCGTATCATGACACTTGTCGAGCAAATCAATACTGGTATTAAAGAGGCCATGCGCAATCGAGACCAAATCAGGCTCGAAACGTTGCGTATGCTAAAATCGAAGATTCTCACAGTTGATGCGCGGGGAGAGCTCTCCGATGGTGACGTGCAAAAGCTGTTCAAAACATACCTGGGTAACCTGCAGGAGGCTTTGGAGCACGCCCAAGCAGGTAATCGCACAGACGTCGCCGAAAAGCTGAAAAGCGAAATAGCCATTGTCCAAGAGTTCTTACCCAAGGCGCTTACTCTGGAAGAAACGAAGAGCCTAGTTGCACAAGCGATCGCTGCATCAGGCGCTAAGACCAAAAAGGACTTAGGCTTAGTTATGAAGGCTATTATGCAGCTCAACAGCGCAGTAGATGGCAAGGTCGCTAAAGATCTCGCTAGCCAATTGCTTGTTGACTAGCCCAGGCGTTAACACTGTACTAGCATTACGGTGAGTAAAGTGAGATTTTCAAGGTGTTGTTGGATTGTTCTTCTCTAAGAGCGACCCTTTAAGAGGAAAACCCTGTTCTTGCAGAAGCTGGTTGATAGCCTCTAGGACGCCTGTGCTTGCATCACGGACCACAAACACGAGATATTCAGGAACTCCTTCAACTAGGTCGTGGTCGTCAATCATGGGGAAGTTCGGGTCGTTGTGATTCACTTGCTTGTCAACAGAAACATAATACCCTTCCGCCACGGCATCGATGTCATGTGCATAGAAACTTTGATACATGTCATCCCAGCTTTCAAACACGACAATTTCAACTCCTTCAGGGGCTCTCCTGTAGAGATCTGTAAGAGCAGTCATTCCTTTGACGGCTCCTACACGGTAGCCGACAAAGTCGGTTATGGTATGAAAGATCGCTTGGTCTTGAGCATGGATTCTTAGGCCGCGCTTTACCTGGAGGTAGGGCAAGCTGAAAGTGCTTCCTTCGGCGTTGCGTTCTGGAAGAGCAGTTACTCCTGTAGCTACGACGTCAACGCGGTCTTGGCTTCCTAACGCCCATGACTGGTCAAAGGGGACAACGTGAAACTGAATTTCGACCGAATAACGCGATTCTAACTCTTTGAAGAAATCGTAGGTCCACGAACCGGCATTTTCTTCTGGTTTTTCTGGGATGCCGGTTACGGCTATCTGAATGACATTGGGTGTTATCGTTTCAATACTATAAACTAACGTTTGAGAAAATAATAAAATTGTAAAAATTAATGTTCTCATAAAAATCCATTTTTGTTATTTAAAATAATTTTATCTTATTTATGCAGATAAAGTCAAATAGTTTGCTGCTGGACGTATTTGTTCACCACAGAGATCAGTGAGATCTATGAGAAGGATTGAGGTAGAGAGAAAATGGTAGAATGTTGGATTGAGACCTTTCATGTCTTCTCTTTAATCTCATTCCTCCTCACTGGTCTCAGTGGCTCAGTGGTGGACATCTACTGCTGAACTTCCCAGTGGCCCTTATGATACAGGGGCTGGGTCCAACGTACTTGAACGCTGTCATTAGCCTGTTTGAGTGTCGTCGTCAGGTTCTCAGCCTTGATGACGATGGCACGAGACCCTGTATCGATTTTTTTGATCGTGACAGCATTGCTAGTGAGGTAGTCTGTGAAGGGCGGAAGAATAACCTCAACAGGCCCTTTAGAGGCATCTACCTCTACGATGCAGTCGCCTGGCTTCACGAAATAGAGGGTGGATGTGGACTCGCTATTACCACACACCTGTAGCACCTGACAAGTTTGTGCGGTGGTAAGCAGTAGGTCGCTAGTCGAGTACTTGTGTTGGTTAGCGAGGCGGTTGAGGAATTCGGCTAACAGCGGGCTATAACCCGACAAGTTAATGCGGATGAATTCATTGGACTCACCCATTGGTTCGCCGTTATTAACGGAGAAGGCAATGTCTTCCAGAATGACATCTGAAGCTCGTTTGTTTGAGATGCGTCCATCTTTCAACTTGGCGAAGAAGGTTGGACTTCCTGGGATGCTGAGGATGGTGGAGCCTGGGTAGCGGTTGAGGAGTTCCTGTTCGACCAATTTGTGGCGTTGCACTAGGCTTTTGTTGGCGTCACGTCGAAGTGCTTTACCCCCATCTGGCAGATCCAATAAAGCTTGGATAAGGTTAAGGAATTCCGCTAATCCTGTCGATCCTCCGGCGACTGTAGAGGCAGAGATGAAGCCGAAGAATGACTTAAAGATCGATGCAGCATAGGGATCATCAATTGGATACCAGATATAGCCACAGCGTGTTCCGGTTTTCCCAAACTGTTTGCTGGCGGAATTAAAGCTAAAGATATGTTTGCCTTGCGCGCGGGCTTGTCGGATCCATGCGATGTTTTTGTTTAGATAGCCGTCGCCATCACCTCCGAAGGCAGCGGAAGCAAAGACAAAGTCTGCGATGATGATAGTCGCGTTGGTCACTGGCTTTCGGAACTTTCCATCGGGATTGTTTGGAGATGTCACAAACTCTACCAGCACCTCATCGGGCTCTGGTTTGATTTCAGAGGGATCGTGAAAGAGTTGAAAGCGCGCGTTGGGATAATGAAAAATGCCTGATACGGCGCTGGGGTGGCCTGAGTAGTAGGGAGCTTGCTCGACAAAGAGGAACTTCTTGTTGGGTTCTGACATCACGATGCCATACACCAAGGCGACGATCAGGTGCTTGGACCCTGCAGCTGTGTAGAACATGGGCTTTGATTGCTTGGGATCAATGTAAAGTTCTAGGTCATTCATGCGGGTGTGGAAGGTTGTCAGTACATCGCTAGCATGATCGAAGATGGCTTGGTTGGACGGTTGCAGTGGTAGGATCGTCATGGGAGTAGATTGGTCGAGGTACAAGGCGTCTTCAAACACTGTTCTGGCTGGTGGATTTAAGATGCCGTATGCTTGGTATAGTTCTGTGAATAGCTGTGTCG
Organism: uncultured Chlamydiae bacterium; assembly: GCA_945957095.1. Taxonomy (GTDB): domain Bacteria; phylum Chlamydiota; class Chlamydiia; order Chlamydiales; family JAJFMA01; genus CAMFKD01. The sequence goes on along the minus strand of CAMFKD010000097.1, from coordinate 4,683 downwards.
TGTTGGGTTGTAGGTAGACGGTAGTAGGTTTTTCTCCAGGATCAGCTGCTATGCAGAAGGAATGGAGACATGTGAACAGCAACAGGGTGGCGGCGATGGCCTTATTCATCTTTGTGGTTAGAATACTGGCTAAACGAGGCATCTTGGATGGCATAGATGGTCGAAACCCGAACGCGAAGGTGAATGAGGTTTCTTTTTGCATACTCCTACCTCGTCTTATACCTAAACAAATTGATGATCCGATGTATTTGTTCACCACAGAGAGCACTGAGATCTGTGAGAAGGATTGAGATAGAGAGAAAGTTAGAGTATTGGATTCAGATCTTTGGTTCTTTCTCACTACTCTCACTTTTCCTCACTGATTTCTGTGGCTAATGGATGAACATGTACGATCCGATTGCTCCGATCTTATTCATCTTTATGCTCCGATTTTTGTCAAATACTAAGCCCTTGAGCGAAGGGGAATATTCAAATAACGAAAGATTATGTTAATCTCGAGATCGTTTTAGATGACAGCCCGAGAATCTAACATGGTAGCGTTACCTAGCCATCACAATGTCGTCAAAGGGAGTTTGCTAGCACTGCTAGGCTTCTTTTGCATGGCTGTATTCGGAATCTTCACCAGGACAGCCTATCAGCATGGAGGTGCTATTTGGGTTAGTGAGATCACTTATATCGTTGGGTCGCTTGCTTGTTGGCCTATGATTGCGTTAAGCGGTGGTATCAGCTCGCTGAAATCTGAGCACTATGGGAAACTCTTCTTACGCGCTGCTTTTGGTTGTACGGCAAGTTTCCTCTATATGCTTTCTCTACGTAACATTTCCATTGTCAATGCCACCTTGCTCTTTAACTCAGCGCCGATCTTTATTCCAATCTTGGCTATCGTTTGGTTAAAGACAGCGGTTTCGAAATGGGCATGGGCAGCTGTAGCCATAGGTTTTGTTGGAATCTCTATCATCGTTAAACCCTCTTTTTCTATTCTAGAGCAACCGGCGAATCTGATCGCTCTTGCTTCAGGGATATCTTTGGCTATCGCTTATGTTCTTATCAAGCTTCTGACGGCTACTGAAACGCGGATACGTATCGTCTTCTACTATTTTTGCGTGTCGGCATTTTTGCAGCTGCCGCTGCTTCTTATTGCAGGACCTGTTCCTGTGCTGGCATGCTGGCTCTGGTCTGCAGCAGCGGGGTTGATGCTTTTTTTTGCTCAGCTTGCATTGGTTCAAGCTTACCACTGTGCGGAAGTTCAGCAAGTGGGGGTCTATCAGTATGCTTCTGTCGTTTTTGTTGGTATCATCGAGTGGTTTCTCGGTGGTCCAACGCCATCGACATCAGAATTACTAGGTGTTCTGCTAGTGATCGTCGCCGGTATTCTCATCATTCGAAAGGTTTGAGCGGCGTGTCACATCTTATATTAAAGATGCACGATTCAAGGGTAATGGGATGACGAAACAGGTGGAAGTAGTGGCATATGATTCGCGTTGGCCGGAGCAGTTTGAAGTGGAAGCCGACAGCATCAAGAAGGGATTAGGTGACAACTGTCTCGCTATTCATCATGTGGGTTCTACTTCTGTGCCTGGGTTGGCGGCCAAGCCAAAGCTAGACATCATTGCTGTTGTGAAAGACCCCAAAAAGGCTATAGAGCAGTTGCAGACTATTGGAGTGGACTATCGTGGAGAATACAACATTCCTCTGCATTATGGTTTTAGCAAACGTGGTACGATCAATGTGAATTTACATGTCTACGAAAGTGGACATCCTGAAATTGAACTTAACTTGACCTTCCGCGACTATCTTCGCAGCCACCCTGAAATGCGAGATGCCTATGCTGCTGTGAAGAAGGAGTTGCTAACAGAACCTACCGCTCACGAAAAGAACCAATCTCCATTTACTGGCTATACCTTGCAAAAAGGGGCTTTTATTCGAAATGTGTTAAAACTGGCCGGTTATCAACGCTTACGACTATTGAAATGCAGCGATCCTGAAGAGTGGGAAGCCGCCAAATCATTTCGACAGCGCTACTTTTTTGATCGGGTTCCTATTGCCGATCCCTATCAGTGGACTTTTTCTCATTCTAATCACCAGCATTTCCTGTTGTATCGAGGTGTCGCGATGATTGGCTACGCCCATGTGCAGCTGTGGCCGCAATCAAGGGCAGCAATTCGGATCATTGTGATTGAAGAGACGCAACGAGGGCATGGTGTTGGCGCAACATTCTTAGGGTGGATCGAAGATTGGCTAAGAAGCAAGGGATACCACAGTATCCATACGGAATCCTCTCCGGATGCTGTCGGTTTCTATCGTCATATGGGTTATCAGAATATGCCTTTTCAAGATCCTGATGGGTATGAAGGAGATCCACGCGATACACCGATGGGAAAGCTGCTATAACGAACAGCATTACGTAGGGTTGAGGTCGGGTAGCCTCTCTTTTTTTGCTTTCTGTATTGTTGGCTTGGGCGGTGCTATCGGGTGCGGCGTTAAGTTAACGATCTTTCTTTTCAATGCGAATGCCCACATCAGAGCGATGATTAAGGCTACAACTAGAACCCCGATAGCGCCATACAAGAAAATAGGGGGGCGATTTTCTACAATTGGTTCCTGTGTTGTGCTCTTTTGTGCAACAGAAGGTGTGGTTTCCACCAGGGCTGGCTGAATGTCGACTGTGCGTGCAGGAATTGTAGACGTTCTCTTTTCCTTCTTTTCACTGTCCCACCAGCTGATAGACACTTCAGGTAGCACCCATGCACCAGCTTGTTGAGGGATCAGGGTATATTGCTCTTTACGTAAGCTATGAATAGTGCCTTGCGATACCTTTTCTTGTTCTTCCGGCTTGTCAGCATAGACCTTAAATGCCGATTGTTGCTTTTGTAGATCTTCTAACCGGGGAAGCTGAGTTGTTTTGAGGCCTTCCGCTCTCACCACAAAAGTGCGTGAAAAGGGCTCTCCTACCCGCAACGTCTGATTGCTTGGCCACTGCTCTGTAAGTGATAGGTCCTTCGCTGGTAGCCATGGAGATACTTCTGCGATGGGAGGTTGAACATCAAGTCGAACTTCGTCTGTCATCAATGTAAATGGCTTGAGAGGATCTAAGCCTTGCATGATGGCGAAGGGATCGACATGACTGTTAAAGAAAGCGCCAAACTGCCCCTTTCTTTTTTCTGGTATCGTGCTTTGGATAGCTATAGGAGCGATCGTAAGAGTGCCTGCCTTGAGAGGCGTAATCAGATACGAAAACTCCACAACACTGAGCACGCTGCCGCCGATGTATTTCTCTTCCAGTTTTGGTTCCTCTACAAGTTCTACAATGGCATCTTCCACCTGCATTTTCTGTGATTGGACATTATAAAGAGGCATTTTCGACGTAAGGGTGGCTGTATAGATGAACGGTTCATTTTTGTAGGGAGAGCTGTTGCTCACTTGTGTTGTAAGGGTCAACCCGGTGCTATCTGTAACAGATGGGAGATTCGTGCCTTTGGTGGCATGGATTGTCATGGGTTGCGTGGCAAGAAGGCCTTCCCCTGTCGCCACAGTGATAGGGGGAATTTGTATGGCGCCTTCTATTTTGGGTGTTAGCGAGAGCTTCCAAGTGACACTGGAAGACGTTTTTCCATTGACGATTCTGGTATTGGTTGAATTTTGTTGCGAGTGGATCAAAAAATACTGCTTTAGGGTGGTGATGTCCGGTGCTGTTTTGGGAGAGGCATCTTTAAGGGTTAACGTTAGAGAAAAAGTGTCATTCAGGGGTACTTGTGTACTGCTGACGCTAGCAACAAATTCGCCAGCAGCCAGCGCAGTTGGCATGAAGCATAGAAAGAATGCTGACAAGGCGATAGAAAAAGATCTTTTTACCATGGGTCAACGCTCTCCTTTGTGCCATTTCTCTTAGATTCGAGATAACATTTATTTTTTAAGAATGACTTTGGGTCGTGTTTGATCTGGTTTAGCCACAGGTCGGCGTCCAAGTCTTCCTGGGAACGAGATATCGGCTTCTCTTCTTCTTTATCTGGAGGAGGTGGCTGCTGCTCTTCTTGTGGTGAATTTTCTTCATCGGGAGGGGACTGCGAAGGCTCTTCGGAGTCCCGATTTTCCTGCTCTTCTGCGTTATCAGTTTCTTTATCGTCTGGGGTTGGCTCTTCTCTATTCTCTTTTTGCGGTGAGTCTTGTTGTTGCTCTTGTTCGTTGTCTGTTTGATCTGAGTTTTCTTGCTGTTGCTCCAGCATTTTTTTGACTAGTTCGAGGTTTTCTTTGGCATGCTGATGATCGGGTTTTATGTTAAGCACATCTTCGTACGCTGTGATGGCTTCGTGAAGTCTATGTTGTTGAACGAGGGTGTTGCCTAAATTATAGATAGCACTAGGAGTCACTCCTGGACGATTCGATAGCCGGAACATCTCTTCAGCTGCTCTGTAATCACCTATGCGATAGTAGGCGACTCCTTTTCTATAGGGATCTTGGAATGCGTGGCTAGCAGTTGAGTAGTCTCCCTTTTCATAAGCGGTATTCGCTTGCTGTTCGGTATTAGAAAAGTAGTCGCTGAAGGTCGCTTGGGAATAGCTAGGCAGGAGGATAAAGAGCAAAGAAGCCACTAGATACCCTCGTCTATACCACCAGAGAAAGCATGGCAGAACTGGGAGTAGAAATAAGTAGAAATGTTCTTCCCAAAGGCGTTGTGTCTGATGT
>CAMFKD010000096.1 GCA_945957095.1 uncultured Chlamydiae bacterium | reverse complement strand
GCGCTTCTGGGAAACACGCATAGGCCTGAGCAAGCCCTTCTGGACTTTCTGCCTGCCGCTGCTGCGTCAATCCTTCCCCAAAGCATTCCAAAAAGCTAATGCTGACGTCCTCTACCGCGCCGTCAACAAAGTCAAGAGATCGCTCATACGCATCGAATCAGATGAAGTCACCTACACCCTGCATATCATCTTACGCTTTGAGCTCGAGATGAGGCTGATCGAGGGCTCCCTTAAAGTCAAAGAGGTACCAGAAGCGTGGAATGCCAAGATGCAGGAACTGCTCGGCATCACCCCACCCAACGACAGCAGCGGCTGCCTTCAAGATATCCATTGGTCGATGGGAGCCTTCGGCTACTTCCCTTCCTATGCTTTAGGTAACGTCTACGCCTCACACCTCTTCCAAGGCTTCGAACAAGCCCACCCTACCTGGGAACGTGCTATCGCCAAAGGCGACTTCACAGACGTGACATCTTGGCTGCGCGATAATGTCCATTGCCACGGCAAAGCCTACACAGCGCAAGAAGTCCTTAAGAAGGCGACTGGCAAGAAGCCCTCCACCGCCGCCTATATCCGCTATCTCGAAGATAAGTACCGATGACGTTAATACAAGATCTGGATCGGCTCAGGAAGCGCAATACCGGCCTGCAAGATAGGCGTACGATACAGCGAAGCTAGATGCTGCTGTAATAAGTGCCTAAACCCATCGTAGCCATTGCTCTCGCGGGCATTAGCCACCGCTTTCAACATGCTGACGGTACGCTGAAACCTTTCCGGTAGCATCCCACGCTCCCTGATCAGAATAGGAGGACCAAACAACATGAGATAGAGATAGTCCATATCGCGTTGGCCAATCTCCTCAGCATTGAAAAGTTTAAGACAGCCAAAGAGCCCTGCACTAAAGGCACTGCCTGTGTCCACACCATCTTTACAGGTAAAGCTAACGCTCTCCGGATTGACAAGCTCTATGATCTTCAACGCCAACAGATGGTGTACAATTTGGATGAAGTCCAGACGCTCCCGCCTTAACAGCACGTTACGGTTATTGAAAAAAACCGTATGAACAGCGCGCAGCAACTGCGATAGAAAACCGGTAAAGATCGTACCACGCATCCTTTCAGGGATATAATACCCACCTCCATCGCCACTGATATGGTCCTGAAGCTGTTCGATGAAAGGCTCAGCCAGGTTGGCTTCTTGGTATGGTGCCATCTGATGGTAGAAGTCAGTATTAGTCGCGAGTGTCGCGACACACAGATGATGGGTAAAGTCTGTCTTATCCTGCAACCGCTCCAATACTTCACAACGGCTATGTTCTAGCCATGCCGTCCTATCTTCCAAGCTAAAGAGCAAGTGACAACCATGATCCGGCGTGCCGGTATAGCAACGCAACATCCCCTTAAACTCATCGTTGACGACAGCCTTGTTGATGACATCTTGGCGCACTGGAGCCGGCATTCTCACGTTGCTGATGACAGTGTCTCCCACATGCAAGTCATACCAGCGATTGGGGACATTATCCTGCATGAGCGGATCAAAGAACTGATGCCCATCCTCCTTCAACATCCCGAGCACCTTGTACAAAGGACCATTGGGATGCCTTCTCAATAGCTTAACAACAGCATTATAGTCATTAGATAGCGTGTCCCAAACACTCTCTGTTGAGGTACTTTCTTCCTCTTCTTCGCTCCTCATGACACGGCGTGCCCTTTCCACCAGGTTCGTGATCACAGGCGTCATCTCTGTATAACCCACGCCACCAACCAACAACCCTTCACACACTTCATGCACAATGTTTAGCAGACACCATGACAGCTTGTCTCCACTGTCGGGCGGATAAGCCACGAGCCGCTGGTACTCACGCGATGCCATTGCCTCACGCAAGAACGTATGAAAGTCAGAATAATACTGATGACAGCTTCTCACGGGTCTGTTGCGCCTCAGGTTGCGGGGATTTGCTGCTAACAGCAATCCCATCAACATATAGTTGACGAGACATACCAATTCATGCTCCTTATTCTGCGCATAGTAACGGTAAAAGTTATCCGCCTCCCGACGTACAGCCTTAACAATACCCCGTGCCGTAATCTGACAGATCCAGTCCTGCCACACATCAATGCGTGCCAAAGGATCATCCCCTTTCGGCTCACCAAAGTAGTCGCCAAAATCACAGACAAGACGAATATTGCGCAGTAAGCTAGGACTAAAATAACGGGTCCCATCATCCTTACGCATGAAGAAGAGCTCGTATTCGGTATCTTTCTTCACCGTGTCGAGGTCAATGATCACACGCTTAGTGGTATCGACAGGCGCTACAGTACGCCCTTCCAACGTGACACCATCGGGAGCACGCGGAGCTGTCAATGCCAGCACCCACTTGCCCAACGTTCCCTCATCTACCTTGCGGGCAATCCTCTTTTGGTAGAACTCCTGTAGCTGCTTGTATTCCTTTAGATTGAAGACGCTAGCCGCCTTAGACCCATGGAAGAGCTTGGTAAAGCGGTCTAGCTTCTTGGCTGCTTCCCCCACCAACACCATGATGGTCTTGATGCCTTCCACAGTCTGCACATCCGTGACATAGCCATGCTCTTCTCGATAAAAGCTACGTAAGTAGCGCAAGACAACACGAAAGGTCTCTTTAATCACGCTCAATGTGGTGTCAGCATCCGTCTCTTGCAACCAGTGCACCGTCCGATAGGTCACCGGCCGCCCTTGCAACATCACCTCATGCCGTTCGCTGATGCCAATGTCCTTCTCAGGATCCAAATCCGCTATGCTCGATAGTGTTTCAACAGCCTCCACAATCGTCAAATTGGAGGGCTCATCTATCTCATGTCGTCTCATGTCGCACCTTCCGTCTTGAGTCTTATTTATGTTTTGCGTCTCTTATCAAAATCTTATGTTCATCAACATCAAACGTTTACAACTCAATTATCACAATATTTTATTTAATTGTGAAAAGATTTTTTTAGGAAAGCAAAGAGAATATGTTCTAAATTTGTTAGTGGTTCTTTAAACAACGGTCAGCTATGATCTGTTCACGGATAATCCAAGGAAGAGTGGCAGAGTGGCCGATTGCGTCTGTCTTGAAAACAGAAGGCGGGGTGACCCGTCCGGGGGTTCGAATCCCTCCTCTTCCGTCCCATTCACCTCTTCTTAATACCTCAAAGCATGTCTCCATGGACGATGGACATGGACAGCATGGACGTAATAGACGTAATGGACATCGTAAACGTCTCTTTTGTCCATGATATCCATTGAGTCCATTACGTTCATGTCCATGTAGCAAAGCCCTGGGAAGAGCAAGTAAGGGTTCGATTCTTAAGTCGACAGCATTGGGTGAACATGTACCGCCTCTTTGATAAAAAAACACAGCACATATTCATCAAATAAATAAAATATTAAATCTATGATTTTATTTAATTTGTTGTTTATTTAAATTAAATCGATGATAAAATAAAAATATATAATGAATACACTATCTGGAGGATCTATGCCTATAGATGAAAAGTATCTGATCAGCGAAGAGGTGCGTGAATCCCTCAAAGATTCCGACGCTGTGGCAAAGAAATTTCGACTCGGCATGACCTATCAGCAAGTGCTAGGCTTTTCCGACGATGCCATCGTCGGCTTTTACGACGCGGCCTATCGCCTGATGGAACAAAGGAAATATGAACAAGCTGCCGACGCCTTCTTCTTCCTGACACAGATATCCCCACTGGTCAAGACGTTTTGGATGGGACTCGGCCATTGCGAGCGGTTTAATAGCCATATCGAGCGCGCCGTTCCAGCCTACTTGATGGCCGTCAGCATCGAGCCAAACGACCAAGAAGCCTACCTCGAATGCATGCGCGGCCTGCTAGCCCTAGGTAAAGTGACAGAAGCGCTGGACCTCCTCGACATGGCCATCAGCCACGCCGATGAGAACAGCGGCGAAGCGTGGGCGCGACAGCTTCGCGACACCTGCGTGAGCTGCAAAGAATGGATCATCGCACATCGCGAAGGCGAGGAGGTGAAATATGGGTGATCGTAGTAGCACAGATAGCTATAGTGATAGCAGCAGCTTAGGCAGACACAGCATCCACAGTCTCAACGATGATGATCTGTCTACAAGAGACAGTTCTCGCGACTCTGTAGATGCTTCCAGCTTAAGGACGCCCACCACCCCGTCCTCATCAACTCTTCCCCCTAGCAGTCATGTGCAAACACAACAAGCCAACAGCGGAAGCAAAAGCGTAAAGGAACGAATTGGCCATTTTTGGCAGAAAAATAAACTCAAAATTGGAGGAATCCTCATGGGCTTCGGTGCCCTCAACATGGTCATCGGAGGCGCCTCCATGGCAGCTCTCGGTGGCGGTGCTCCTCTTCTTGTCATTGGAGCCATCATGTTCGCAGCCGGTGCTATCATTGTCGGCAAAGACCTCTGGGACAAAGAGAACATCAAACGTGCTGATGCTTCCCCACAGAAACCATCCCTGGGCAAAGCCTTTAAAACGGGCGCAGCAGCAGGCGCTGAGAAAACCTGGAAAGGCATCAAGGCTACTCCAGGGGCCATCAAGCAAGGCGGTGAATGGGCATTAGGTAAAACCCTACGCGGACTAGATAACATGTGCAAATATTGCGCTGAAGGCCTAGACAACGTTGCCGTCAGATGTCGACTTCTTAACGCGCCTCCAGGACAAATCCTAGATTATGCAGATATGACAGCTCGGAGAGCAGAGGAAACGCGATATTCACACCGAGACTCTGACACCTATAGCCGTTCGAGCAGGAGCGACAGAACAACACGCTCTAGCAGCGCTGACGTGCCAGACCTGACGCTTTCTGAAGCTCCAAAATCTATCGATGATCTGCACCAACGGGAAATAAAAAGTATACAACGGTCACTAGGCATCAAAAACCTAAAAACAGACCCAATCGAAATACAATCGACAGAGCAATTTGGTACAGTAAGAAGCCTTGCTTTTCACTGTCTCTTGTCAAATAGCTCAAGCGAGCAAAAGTTAACCACACGCTGCTATGAAGCGCTAGCAAGATATGCTACTAGTCCAGAGTGGAAAGTTTATTATCAACACCTGGCATTTGCAGCTCGGTTACCGCACATACAAGCTCTGATTACAGATCAACAACAAATACAAAATTCCTTAAGATGGTTCGACAACTACCTAACAAATTACCCCAATGACATTCATGCAATCCTAGCCAAAGAAACACTCTTATCTACTCAAGCACAATTGTCGGGCCAAAAGGAACCCACATCCGGGTTAGAATATCTTCAGGAGATAGCAGCTGATGAAAGAATAAATCCGCAAACTCGAATGGTGGTCTATCAATACATTGGCCAACTCTATGAAATTAAGGATGCATTCCGCGAGGCAGCCGTAATAGCAAGGTCACAAAACAGCGATGACTTGGCAGAACTTTATGAAAATGAGGCACGCTAGTGACAACCCATGAGCAATAACGATACGCCACTTATTGGCCATCGTGGTTCTAGCGCAGCAACAGGTCGCTACCTGGCTCAAGAGTCGAATCGGGAGGTTCCGGACTGGCTGCAACCACGACAGAAGCCTATCCATCTCATGCCAGATAAAGTTCATCACCAGCTGCCGGCCAGTTCCGACACCTGGTCAAAGATGAAAGGCTTCTGGCAACGTCACCGCCTGAAGATTGGCATGGTGCTGATGGGCGTAGGAGCCTCTAGTGTCATCGTAGGGGCTGTGACAGCGGCGGCCTTTGGTAGCGGAGTCCCTGCTATCATCATTGGTATCCTGCTCTTCGAAGCTGGCGCTGTCATCGTCGGTAACCACCTGTGGCAAGCCGAAAACCAACGACGCGACCAAGAAGGCGAGATCAGCCTAGGAACAGCCATGGTCATCGGAACAGAAGCGATGATCGCTGGCGTCTACCACCTCGGCTGTGGCATCGGCGACCTCAGTTCTGCTATTGGTCACTTCATCCGCGAAAGCGCAGCCAATACGTGGGGGCATACCGCTCCACTCTTCGAGCGCACCTATACCGAGATGTACGACGTCTATCTCGATTGCTGCTTATGGTGCGCCAGCATCGCTGAGCGGTGGCGTTAGTCGTACCTGTTCACCTCTGTCGCCGAATCCAGCAAGGCTTTTCCTTCCTTCGCCGCTTTCTCCATTATCTTGCAATAAATTATTTCATAATGTATAATTGAAAATGCAAAGTTAGCAATTCCGTTCTGATTCTTTCATTCTTTCTGTCCTACCACTCTTCTTCAAAAGTGAAAGCTCGATCAAGCTCGAGCACTCCAAAGCTTCGCTGCGCTCAGCGAAAAAAACCCGCTACGCTTAGCTAAAAATTAGGTAATGACATGAAAACAATCGTACTGATCCTGACAATTTTTATAGCGGCCTGTGTCGAAACGGATATCTTCCTTCCGGCCTTGCCTGACATGATGATTGCCTTCACAACCAGTGAGGGCGGCATCCAAAGCTTGCTTACCTGGAACTTTATTGGCATGTGTCTGTCAGGACCCTTGTATGGCCCACTGTCAGATAGCTATGGTCGCCGCATCCCTCTCTTGACTGCCCTTGCCATCTTCTTTCTTGGAAGTCTCTTGACCCTCCAAGCCGATGACCTTTGCACTATGCTGTGGGGCAGAGTTCTGCAAGGAGTGGGCAGCGGTGGCTGCTTCACCCTAGGGACAGCCATCCTCTTCGACCTGTTCCAAGGAGAAGCGGCTGTCCGAGCTGTCAACAAGATCAACGCCATCGCTCCTTTCATCATGGCGACAGCACCGCTACTAGGAGGCTATCTCAACTATCACTATGGCTTTCGCTCCAACTTTGTCGCCATTGCCCTATTAGTGGCCATCAGCTTAGTAACCTCCCTCCTGTGCTATCGAGAAACGTTGCCGGTGACACAGCGTATTCCCCTAAATAGACAAAAAATCGTTGCTGACTTCGCCACAGCATGGCGCTGCATACCCTTCTGGCGCATCACAGCTATCGTCAGCCTCCTCAACGCCGGATACCTGGCTCTACTGGCCGGAAGCGCGGTTCTCTTTGTGGTCGACTTAGGGGTCAGCAAGGCAACCTTTCCTTTCTTTCAAGCCTCTGTCCTCGTAGCATGGCTAGCTGCCAGCCTATCGCTAGGCCCTCTGCTCTCTCGCTTCGGTGCAGAAATAGCCAAATCTTGCGGGATCATACTGGTGATGACCAGCAGCGCTGCTTTTGCGATAGCCGCTTGGTTAGGAGGCGATAGCCCCTATTTCCTAACGGCTGCCATGATGCTTTATGCTTGGGGTGTCAACTGGACTCAAAGCCTCTACTTCCCTGAAGCGATAGAGCTACTTCCCGATATCAAAGGGGTCGCTGCTAGTCTCTTGACCAGCACACGCTTGCTCATCACCGCTGCCGTCGTGGGCGTGACAAGTGCGTGTTACAACGGGACAGCGATCCCCTTAGCCATCATGATCGCCGCAATTACCATCAGCATCACAACCCTGCACCAGGCACTTCAGAAGCAGATAGAGCCATTATTATAGCGTCGGCAGCTTGATGCCCTGCTGATGCTGATACTTGCCTTTACGATCGGCGTATGAAGTCTTACAGGCCTTCTCACCTCGGAAGAAGAGAACCTGGGCCAACCCCTCACCAGCATAGATCTTAGCCGGTAGCGGCGTCGTGTTAGAAATCTCCAAGACCGCTTGCCCTTCCCACCCAGGCTCAAACGGCGTCACGTTGACGATGATGCCACAGCGGGCATAGGTAGACTTGCCTACACAGAGCGTCATGACATTACGCGGAATGCGGAAGTACTCGACACTCAAAGCCAAGGCAAAGCTGTTGGGCGGAATCAGACAGGTGTCGCCCTCGACCTCTACCATTCCTTTAGGATCAAAGGCCTTAGGATCGACTACCGTCCCGTGAACATTGGTAAAAATACGAAAATGACGACTGACACGGATGTCATAACCATATGATGAGACGCCATAGCTGATCACCTGCTTCTCCCCAACAGAACGCACCTGCGCCTCTTCAAAAGGCTCGATCATGCCATGGTGTTTGGATTGCTCAATGATCCATTCGTCTGCGCATATGGTCATATCCCCTCCTATGTAGTGGGAGGTATCATCAGCTTGCCGCCCATTTTTGTCCAGCTTCGCTGAACACCGCTGCAGGATAACACTTGAAATCGACTTTGGCTTCTGGCAGACTGTTTCCAATCAAGCTCTGGAAGAGTGGCAGAGTGGCCGAATGCGTCTGTCTCGAAAACAGATTCACGGGCAACCGTGACGAAGGTTCGAATCCTTCCTCTTCCGAATCTTATACCTACTTTCCCATGTGGTAGCTTCTCAAAAAATCCTGGAACGTGATGACCTAGCGAGCTGAGACAGTCTGAGCGTTTCGCGACGCGTTTGGGTATATACCCAAGAAAACTGAAAAGTTGGCGATGGAGCGCGCCAAAAACCCGGGGTTGCAGTATCGCAAACAACCTTGTATTTGTCTAATACTAGGTCGTTTGCGATACTGC
>CAMFKD010000095.1 GCA_945957095.1 uncultured Chlamydiae bacterium | reverse complement strand
GGGTTATGGCGAACATTTCACACACCGTACCGGACATAACATCGATGAAAGCGACCATGGTGACGGCACTCATCTCGATAATCTAGAAACCCAGGACCGCCGTCTATTGCTGCCGCGCACCTGCTTTTCGATCGAGCCTGGTATTTATTTGCCCGGGGAGTTTGGTGTTAGGTTAGAATATGACATCTATGTTCACGAGGATGGACACATCGAAATTAATGGCGGTGTACAAGAAGAGTTATGGAGTACATGTTCACCTAGCCCAGCAGACTGAAAACGAAGATCTTAAGCGCATCTGAAAGTCGAAAAAACCTCGTAAATAGGCTTTCCCGGCTATTTACTCGGTTTTTTCGTTTTCATATGTTGCTTAATCTCATTATTTTCAGTTTTGCTGGACTAGATGAATATGTACGTTACGGATAATTCCTCATTGCTAGTAAACGGCTAGGCGCATACACTTGATACCCTATTCATTAGAAAAAGGAGGTGTCGTGGAAGTCGTTGAGGAAGTAGCTGGTGAAGAACAAAAATCAAGCGTTTTATCGGTAGTCTGTTTAGTTGCTGGCACTTGCATTGGTGGCGGGATGTTAGCGTTGCCTGTGGCCACTGGTGTCGCTGGGTTTTTTCCTTCGATTCTCACCATGCTCTTTTGCTGGGCTGCCATGACAGCCTCTGCGCTGCTCCTACTAGAAGCTAGCCTTTGGATGGATGAAGGGGCTCACATCATTTCCATGTCCAAGCGCTTTCTCGGCAATGCGGGCCGCGGCGTTGCCTGGGTGTTGTACCTATTTATTTGCTATGCCTCCATAGTGGCCTATACCGCTGGTGGGGGAGCTCAGGTTACTCATGCTTTGCACCATTCTTTTGATATCACCCTTAGCAAAACCTACAGTTGTACACTGTTTTTGATCGTCTTCGGCGCCATCATCTACTTTGGCAGCATGGTCGTTGGTCGCGTCAATACCCTGCTGTTTAGCGGGATGATCTTTGCCTACGTCGCTTTGGTGAGCTTGGGATGGGACCATGTGCAGCTATCGCTTCTCTCGTTTCGCCGCTGGGGACCTGCGTGGTTGGCGGTGCCGCTCTTTTTGACAGCCTTTAGCTTTCAGACACTGGTGCCCAGCTTGACACCTATGTTAAAGCGAGATGCCAAGGCACTGCGTTGGGCTATCATTGGAGGGACCACCCTAGCTCTGGCAGTCTATGTCGTGTGGGAGTGGCTGGTTCTAGGCATCATTCCTGTTGAAGGACCGATGGGTTTAGCTGAGGCGCTGGCGGCAGGAGAACCCGCCACCCATTTCTTGAAAGAGCAGGTCGGCGCTGGCATCGTCTATATCATCGCAGAATACTTCGCTTTCTTCGCTCTGGTGACCTCGTTTCTGGGGATTGCTATGGGGTTGTTTGACTTTCTGTCAGATGGGTTGCGTATTCGCAAGGACATGCGCGGTAAGATGTTGCTAACACTTCTCATCGCCGTGCCGACACTCTTCTTCGCCATTCACTTTGAACGAGCTTTTCTTGTCGCTTTGGACACTTCAGGTGGTTATGGCGACAGCATCTTAAACGGTTTGATGCCTGTAGCAATGGTTTGGATTGGCCGTTACCGCATGGGTTTGCAATCGGATAAGCCGATGCCAGGCGGAAAAGTCACGTTGCTACTAGTGGGTGCTGTCTTCCTGATGGCCTTCTTGTTAGAGGTGGCGATACATCTTGGTTTCGTCTCATCGTTTAGCTATGTGATGTCTGAATAGGAGCTGTTATGAGCCTTGGTTTAGCTTTCAAAGCCTTTTTTAGAGCCTTTAAAGATCCCGAAGGAGCTAAAACATTCCTCGCTCCCCAAGCAGAGGAGCCTAAGAGGGTCGAACAAGCAGACCTCGGTCACCTACGCTTACTAACGCTGTTACAGCGCTCTGGTAGGCTCATTGATTTTCTTAAGGAAAATATTAGCGTCTTTTCCGATGCACAAGTGGGTGCGGCGGCTCGCCAGGTGCACAAAGAATGTGCTTCGCTGTTGGAAGATATCGTCACCATCCGCCCGGTGTTTCAAGAAGAAGAGGGAAGCAAGATTCGTGTCCCTTCCGGGTATGATCCTAGCAGCATCAAGGTGATTGGCAACGTCAAGGGCAATCCTCCCTTTGAAGGCATTTTGGTCCATCGTGGTTGGAAGGCGCATAAGCGTTCATTACCTAAGAGTGTCGCAGAGCAAGGCAGCGATGTTCTCTGTCCCGCTGAAGTTGAAATCAAGTAAGGTTAGACATGATTGGTATCGATCTTGGCACCACCAACTGCACTATGGCTGCGTCGCTGCTAACTGGAGATGGCGCTGTCCAGACGGAACTGGTGTCGCAGTTGACCGGCCTTGATATCACACAGGAGCTGGCTGCGCTGCCTTCCTTTATCTATTTTCCTTTGGCAGAAGAACTGTCGAGTGGGCTGCCAGAACGCTGTTTAGGTCTTTTTGCGCGTGAGCGTGGCGCCGAACTGCCAAACAGAGTCGTCGCTTCTGCTAAGTCGTGGCTATGCCATCCTGGCATTGACAGAAGAGAGAAGCTCCTGCCTATTGATGCAGAAGACCTCTCTGCGAAGCTAAGTCCTGTCGAAGCCTGTGCTGCCTTGCTCGCCAAGCTGCGCGAGGAATGGGACGCCAGACACCCCGACCATCGCTTTCAGCAGCAGCAAGTGCTGGTGACGGTACCGGCTTCCTTTGACCCGAGTGCCCGCCAGCTCGTGCAGGAAGCTGCTGAGCAGGCAGGCTATCCCGATATTGTCTTGCTCGAAGAGCCGCAAGCTGCCTTCTACGCCTGGTTGCACCGCCACAACGAGCAATGGCGCAAGCAGCTCAAAGTGGGTGACACCGTTTTAGTCGTAGATATTGGTGGCGGCACTACTGACTTTAGCTTGATTAGTGTTGAGGAAGAAGCGGGGCAAGTGACCTTGCATCGCCAGGCGGTGGGCGCGCATCTGCTACTGGGTGGCGATAACCTAGACCTTACGCTAGCTCACCTGGTAAAGGGCAAGTTAGAAGAGCAAGGGCATGAGCTCGATACGTGGCAGATGCAGTCGCTGGTTCACAGCTGCCGCTCAGCTAAAGAAACGCTCCTTGGCGACAACCCTCCAGACGTCGTTGACATCCTTGTTCGCAAGCGTGGGAGAGCCCTTGTGGGTGGTACTCTGACAACGCCTTTAACTCGAGATGACGTCTATCGCGTATTGGTCGATGGTTTCTTCCCTATCGTTGCGCCTACCGAACGCTCCAGATGTGAACGGCGCCTCGGTATTCAGCAGGTGGGGTTGCCCTATGCTCAAGATCCCCGTGTATCGTGCCAGCTAGCTAAGTTTCTCTCGATGACCGGTGAAAGCGATAGCCAAGAGATGGATCGCTTTGTGGTCCCGACAGCTGTTCTGTTCAATGGCGGGACATTGAAGGCTGCGGCCCTACGTCAGCGGCTTGTGCAGCTTCTTAACCACTGGGCTGAACAACTAGGCAAAGCACCTGTACAGGTGTTAGACGGTGCCGACTACGATCACGCTGTCAGTTACGGAGCCGTTGTCTACGGTTTAGCGCGTAGTGGCAACGCAATTCGTATCCGTGGCGGCACTAGTCGTAGCTATTACATCGGTGTTGAAGAGGCCATGCCAGCTGTACCAGGCATCGCCACACCCCTTAGATCTGTATGCGTAGTTCCCTTCGGCATGGAAGAAGGCACCGAACAGACATTGCCCCAGCAATCATTTGCCTTGGTTCTCGGTGAGCTAGCCACCTTCCGCTTCTTCAGCCGCTCTACACCCACCCTTTCTGATGGTTCAGAAGCGGCTATTGGAACTGTAGTGCGCAATTGGAAGACGGAGTTAACTGAGCTTCATCCCATTGAGGCCAATCTGGAAAAAGGGACGACTGATGGGCGTACCATCCGTGTTACCCTGCGTTCTAAAGTGACAGAATTAGGCGTCTTGGAGCTTTGGTGCGATGCTGCTGATGGCCGGTCGTGGCGCCTTGAATTTGATCTGCGTGCTGCAGTCCCGTCAAGTTAATGGGATTATTTGTGATATGACTGAGCATCGTGATGGCATTAGCGGCGTTTTCCTCTACTCCTTCCTTGCTTCGGCTTTGGTCTGGAAGCTTTATACGATCTGCCGATTGTACCAGAGGACGTTGGCTTGCTTGCTGTAAGGTCTTTGGGCAGACCTAGAGTCTGCTTATAACGTTGCCAACTTTCCTGGAAGGCGGTAATGGTCAAGGCGAGCATCTCGTTTCCATGCGCACTTTGCTTATACAATGCTAGCAAGTTTTCATAGAAGTTACTGGTATGCCTTTTGAAGTAGCCGTAGCCACAAGAAATACTTTTGGATGTAGGAAGATCTGCCAATATATCTTTCAACTTCTTTTCAAGAGCAGTGAGCACCACGTATAACGTGTCGGTATCCTGTCGATCAATAGTGGGTTTAAGAGCAATAATAATGGCACGAAAGACGCTCTCTAAGGATTTCTCAGCAATCGACTTGATCGTTTCAACACTGAGGATGCCTCGCTTATAGTTAGCGACGATATCGCCTAGCCATTGCAGGTCTTTCAGCATCGGCTCTATGTTGGATGCACTGCTTTGCATTTGGCGATAGAAAGAAGCCATCTGATGGGGACGGTCATTTAGCATGCTCAATAACAACGCTAATTGCTTCTCATTGCTTGACCGTAAGCCCTCGCCTTCTTGTGTAGAAAACGATAGAAGAGCCAGCTTTGCGTAGGGTTTATGGATTCTATTGAGGGTGTCTAGAACAAATTGTAAATCATAATAGGCGTTATTACTGTATGCGTCTGGTTGGGCAGGCACATAACATCTCAATACACTGGCTGCGATTAGTCGGTCGACTGCAACGAGGATGTCACGGCTATGAGATAGCTCGACGACATAGCTTATGAGGCCTCTTGTAACGAGAGTTCTTAGTAGATGGATATTGCTGGTTGGCACTCCTTGCCACTCACATAGCATGCTAAGCGATTGGGCAATCTTAATCATGGCGTTAGGGGTTGCAGATGTATGCCCTAAGAGCTTGTCTGCAGCCTTCAAAATGAGTTCTTCAAGTGCTAAGCGGGGGTGGTAGCCCTCTTGAGTCAGATCTTTAGGCATCATCTTGAAACCTGACAGTTGCTGCGTTAACTCATAGATTCTCTCCTCGCCATTGGGAATTCGATGATGTTCGACGTCGCTGAGCAGACTGGCATAGATCGTGTTGACCGTCTCATATTCTTGCTGTTCAAGCAACAGGGGAATCGCCATGAACAAAATGACTGCATAGGCATTCGGGATCGATTTACCATCTACAGGACAGAAAAGAAGACTTTTAGCAGCTTTGGGGGATATGGTAGCGGTTCCGTCTGCTGTTATGGTGATGCTTCTTACTGCTTTATTGGTCAATTCAGTCGGCAATTCAGGCCAGTTGATTAGCAATTGATCAAAGCGTTGTTTCAGCTTCACATCACTGTGATCGATGGCATAGTTGATGACTTTTGGCGATAACTCAAGCAAAACAGAACCCAGTTCCCTATTGAGGTCTGCTGACAGCGTTTCAATCGACGCTAGTTTTTCTAATAAGCTGACGATTTCTACCAACGTCGCGGTGCCTCGAGGCGACTTATCGGCCTTCTCAACAATCTGTGAGAGAAATGGTAATAAGCTCGCTGCAGATAAAGAAGGTTGCTGAGTGGAAGAGCTGCTGCTTGTTGTAGAATCCGAAGAACGTATAAACAACTCAATGATGGGAGTCACTGAATGCGTAAAGAAGTGAGAAATCATGCTGGCGTCGGTCATCTCATATAGGCGTAGGAGGACTGCATAGAGTAACGGCACCAACGTTTTGGCGGAGTTGAGCAGCACATCGGGTCGACTATGAAAGAGTTCCTGGAAAAAGGTCAATCCTCTCAGACAGGCGCTATGGCCCGATTTTAGACAGGCTGAAAGCAGATGCTTCATCAGATGACAAATGTTATTCTTCCCGTATTCTCCTAAGGTTTCATAGTAGCGAATTGCTGACTCACATAGAAACAATGCATTCGTACATTTGTTCGCGAGATAGAGGGTGATCGGAGAGTGCATGGCAGTGGAGGTTGCCAAAGCTGTTAGTTCATCGATGGCGATTTTGCTTTGTTCTAGCTTATGAAAGGTCGCAAGGAGAAGGTCTGTCGCTGCAGAGACGACATCCGGATGGCGCGAGCGGCAAAAGAGATGAGCTAAAGTTAGCTTATGGTTGACGGGGATAGGTAGGCTTATTGCACCAGATAGCAGTTCTATCAGGACATCAGGATGCTCCTGTGCATGGTTATTGATCTTGTCTACCCACTCGCTAACGATCGATTCATCCGCTAATTGCTGGAGTGGTGACGAATTCTCCTTTAAGTTGCTGCTTCGCATCAACAGGAGCGTAGAGGCATTGCGCAGTCCCTTCACATCGCCTATTGCTAACGATGCCTCAAAGACGTTTGCAAGTTTCGGATACTGCAACTCGTAAGGAAGCTTTGCAAAGACTTGGAAAATTTGATGAGTGATTGCAGGATGACAATGAGGTTTGGCTGTCAGCTGCAACCCTCTAGTGACTAGCCATAGCTTGAAGGCATTGTCCATTGGAGCCGGGAAGAGGCTAAACAGTCGTTGCTGTAAGCTACTATCTAAGATCAGATGCTCCACAATAGTATGATGACAATCCTTTAGACTGCTGAGGAGAATCTGGAAGCATTCTCTCTGTTCTTCAGGTGTCCCTAACAGCTCAGAAGAAGATCGGTTGGCAAAAGCTTGCAGTGCTGCGATTGCTGTGCGGTTATCCATCTTCCAATTGATCTCCTTCCAGCAGAGAGACCAAAGTCCTGCCTGTTGCTGCTCTTTCAGAAGATCAACAGCTTCTTTTTTATGAGATTGCTGCCCTCTCATTAGGATGGTCAACACATCCTGCGACAACGTAGTCAACGCTTGTGTTTGTTCAAGAAGCGGCGATAGCTGCTGATAGCAACTACGGTACAGATTTGAAATTTCGTTAGTAGAGGATCTTTGCTTTAACTGCTCCAAACAACGTGTCCATAGTTGGAACACCTTATTGCCTTTTTCAGGCGGTACCATCTTCACCTTGCGTAAAGCCGACATTGCTTCTTTAATATCGTTAGAATCAAGAGCCTTGTCAACAGCCTCTATCAGCAACTCGATGTGGCTTTTTGGAGGCTCTGATGAGGATGATGAAGAGGAACATGGTAGCTGCGCTACTTTTGTAGCTGCTTGGATTGCGATAGGATGCTGTGTCTTTGAGCTTACACTGCGAGGAGGCGTCCACACTGGTGAATGGGTGGGCTTAGAAAGGCATTGTACTGTCTTTGTTTGGAGTGAAGGCTCATGTGGTGTTTCGCTTTGTTGCATCCTTTGAGCCAACCTTTCACCACCAATGACACCTACATCTTTTTGGGTGGTTTGTCCGCTGGATGTTGTATAGATCTCGCCACCCAGTTGAGCTAATAAACTGCTGAAACTTGATTTTGGTGTTGTGCTCTCTGTTCTATTCACGTGTAGCCAACTTGTTGTTACTGATGATGCGAGCCCACTTCTGGCGATGTGTTTGTAAAACGGAACGGCACTGAGAAGAAGTTGCCCCATAGCTTATCGATTCCTCTATGATACTCAACCATTTCGATGCCAAAATGTTACTGAGATCAGGGATAACAGCCGCTTGACGCAGGAGATCCAACACATCATGACTCATATCAGACAAGAAATCGTTTAGCGCATAATCATTCTGCAGCAAAAGGCAACCCACGAGTATCCCTTTGGCCCATTGCACCCACTTGTCTATTACAGTCTTCATACATTCTATTGTAGCGGGGTTGGATGGTGCCTGATGAATAAACTGCAACGCGTGCTGAATCCATTTGATTGACCGATTGAGATTCTCCTTTGCTGTTTCTGTATCCATGATCTTTTTACGGCTTGTTGTCGTGATGAACTCATCACACTGCCTCCAAAGCGCAACATAGGCATCGCTATTTTCTATACCTCCTGGCGCTGTGCAGACATCGCCATCTCCAAAGAGTAGCAAGGATGCCAAACGGCCATGCAGTTCTTGTGAATCAGACAAACAGCGCTTTAGCGTCTGTAATCCGATCTGCTGACACATTTTTTGACGAGCACCGATAGCACGGGCATGGCGTAGCCTGAGAGTCTTTATCAGGTGATCAAAGTCTGGTATCGCCATGGGAGCGTTGCAATGCGATGGCGAAGCTGATAACAATTTGTTCACTATCTGATCGCTTAATGCGTCTATTTTCTCAGTGACTGGGAATTCATTAGCATAACACTGGTGTAACATGTGCGCTGCGTCTGAATGGAAGAAAGGAGAAGAATGCTGCTTGTTTATAATGTCAATACAACGTTCCAGAACGCGCTCTTGCCAGCGTTGCCAATAAGGGATTAAAGCCTCCGAATGGTTAGTCCCCAAGCGTTTGATTTCCACATTAATGATGTTAGAAGCCGTGGCTAGTAACCCATTTGCAGCCAGCAATGGAGTTCTTTCGCTGTCATCTAGTAATGCCGTCAGAATTTGATCCGCTCCAGCATAATCTTGCCGGTTAAGAAGCGAGGTGACTAATGCAT
>CAMFKD010000094.1 GCA_945957095.1 uncultured Chlamydiae bacterium | reverse complement strand
AACAACACTCGACTAGTCGTCGGCAGCGTCAGATGTGTATAAGAGACAGGAGGTAGCGGCTAACCAAGGCATCTCCTTGAGCAGCATGAATCACGGCCTCTTGCTGCTGGTCGCGTCCCATCTCCAACCTACCACGCACCTTGCCATTAACTTGAACGACATAGGTCACCACGTCATCTTGCAGATACTTAGGATTAGCTTCGGGCCAGGAACGGTAGCTCAGCTCTCCTTCTCCTCCCAACAGTCGCCAACACTCCTCAGCTATATGAGGAGCGAAGGGAGACAATGTTTGCGTGGCCATCCTTAAGACCGACTTCGGATAAGCATCCAGCTTCTGGAAGTCGTTGATGAACTCCATCATCTTGGCAATCGCCGTATTAAATTGCAGAATCTCGATGTCCTTTCCGACAGCATGAACTAGGCGATGTCCTAGCCGCGATGCTTCCTCTTGATCCGCATCGGTGACCTTATCAGAGTTGACAAGCTCAAAGAAGCGCTTTAAGAAACGACGACACCCGCTGACGGCGTCAGTGTTCCAAGGCTTCTCCTTGTCGATTGGCCCCATAAACATCTCATAGAGACGTAAGCTATCGGCTCCAAACTCTTCGATGATCTCGTCTGGGTTGACACCATTCAGCTTGGATTTAGACATCTTCTCAATCTGTGAAGTCAGCTCTTCGCCGCTGTTCCGATCGAAAAAGCGACCATCTTTCTCGCGAACCTCATGCGGTTCTACGTAGGCACCGCCTGCGCGTTGGAAAGAGCGAGCAACGATTAACCCTTGGTTTCGCAAGGTCTGAAAGGGCTCTGGAGTGCTCACAAGACCACAATCGAAGAGCACCTTATGCCAAAAACGGGAATAGAGCAGGTGTAGCACGGCATGTTCCACACCGCCAACGTAGAGGTCAACAGGCAGCCAATACTTCTGAGCCTCATCACCCCACGCCTCTTGGTCATTGCAGGGATCGCAGAAACGCAGATAGTACCAACACGATCCTGCCCAATTGGGCATGGTATTGGTCTCGCGCTTCGCCTTCTGTCCTGTTTTGGGATCGGTGACATTGACCCATTCCGTCACCTTCGCCAATGGACTTTGACCATCGCCAGAAGGCTTATAGTCATCAATCTGTGGTGGCATTAAGGGCAGTTCATCGACATCCAGCACCCTCTTGGACCCATCGGCAAGGTGCAAGATAGGAAATGGCTCGCCCCAGTAACGCTGACGAGAGAAAAGCCAGTCGCGTAGTTTGTACGAAACAGCCCCTCTGCCCTTGCCAATACGCTCTAGGTATTGAATTGCTGCCCGTACCGCCTCAGCCATCCGCATACCATTTAGCGAGATATCGCTGTTTGCGCTATTGATGCAGATGCCATCACCAGGCCAGCACATCTTGCCCGCCATGACAGCGTCGTGAACTTCTCTCGCTGACATGCCTTCTGGGACAGTTGCTAAATCGGGCTCATAGACCGGAACGATGGGTAGCCCAAACTGTTGGGCAAACTCAAAATCACGCTCATCATGTGCCGGGACTGCCATGATGGCGCCCGTGCCATAGCCCATGAGGACATAATCGGCTATCCAGATAGGAATCCTCTGACCGTTAATCGGGTTGATGGCGTAGGAGCCGGTGAACACACCGCTTTTCTCTTTGGTTAACTCTGTGCGATCTAGGTCGCTCTTAGCTGCTGCCTCAGCACGGTACTTCGTGACACCAATGCGATATTCGTCTGTTGTAACTGCCTCTACAAGGGGGTGCTCAGGCGCCAATACTAGATAAGTCGCACCAAAAAGTGTGTCGGGACGCGTCGTAAAGACACTGATGCGATGGAGCGTCTTCGGCACCTCAAATTCCACCGTTGCGCCTTCGCTACGTCCTATCCAGTTTGTTTGAAGTTTTTTGAGTCCTTCAGGCCAATCGATTAGGTCTAGATCCTGCAATAACCGGTCAGCATAAGCCGTGATCTTGAGAACCCATTGACGCAGTGGCCGCCTTTCTACTGGATGTCCTCCCTCTTTAGAGCGGCCATTCTCTACTTCTTCGTTGGCCAAAACGGTACCCAGAGCTGGACAGTAGTTGACATTGACCTCAGCCTCGTATGCCAACCCTTTCTCATATAGCTTGGTAAAGATCCATTGCGTCCATTTATAGTACTTCGCATCACTTGTAGAGATCTCGCGGTCCCAATCGTAGCTAAAACCTAACGTCTTAAGTTGCCGGCGGAAGGTGTCGACATTTGTCTTAGTCGTGATAGCTGGATGCGTTCCGGTCCTGACAGCATACTGCTCCGCAGGCAAGCCAAAGCTATCCCATCCCATCGGATGCAATACATTAAACCCTTTCATCCGTTTGTAGCGCGCTACGATGTCGGTGGCGGTGTAGCCTTCGACATGGCCGACATGAAGTCCTGATCCTGAAGGATAAGGAAACATATCCAAGACGTAGTATTTGAGTTTCTGAGAAGGCTGCTCTGATTTAAACGTTTTGTTCTCTTCCCAATACTTCTGCCATTTCGGTTCAATGGCTTTGTGGTCGTACTTCTGACGTTGTGACATGACGCTCTCCCTCGATTAATAGGAGAGAGTGTAACAAAGCCAAGGGAAAGGCGAAAGAGAGAAATAGAACCTGACGAAGTTTGACATATAAAAGAGAAATTACAGTCAATTTTGAAATTCTAATAGGAGGGAATACCTGATGAGGAAGCCGCAGCAGAAGTACCGGGTGGAGGCCTGTCTAACCACTCTTCCAATAGCGTTAAGACTTGCTGGTCTTCTTCTGTCAAAGGGTGGTTCCTTTGCTTCTGTCGCATCTGTGAGACGATGATATGGAGCAGGGAGAGGTTTGGCGGGATACTTCCTGGCTGATCATGGCAATCTAAGTAGGTTTTAAGTGTTCCCAACCTGCCTGTCTGGCAGCGTGCTTTTTTTATGGCCATTGCGAATTCGAGAGCCGCTTCGTGGTTCCCGCCAAACAGTGGCCTAAATTGAAGGTAAAGTAAGGCGATCTCCATCCCGTTAGAGCTGGCAACGGAGCAATTGCCGGATCTTTGCTTCTTTAATGGGATATAAACTTCATCGGTCAAAGCGAGCTTGCTAACGATCTCTGTGTTAAAAAAATCACTTTTAGTTATAGACACAAAGATTTCTAGTGTTGCCAAAGGAAATTGGTTAGTCTTAAAGATGCGAATCCCCGGTTTGCCATTGTGATTTCTACCTTTATTGATGAGGGCAACTTCCCAAGTGCCATCCTCCAAGGGCTTGTAGACCACCGCTACAATATGCGTAGGACCTAGAGAGGAAAGTAATCCGACGGTATCACCCTCTAGAAGCCGCCTTTGTGCTTTAAAGGGACTGCACAGACACCCTTCAAAAGCTTTTATTGTCTGCGACAAAACTGTCGTAAGCTTGGCTGGTTCTAGTTCCGCAACTAGCGCTTTGGTGGGTGCTCTCAGGCCGCTGATGATGTCCAGCCAGGGCTTGCTATCGCGAATCAAGGTAGGATAAAAGTTTCTTAAGTGGATGAGTTGCACCAGCTGTGCCGCTGAATGGTCCCAACCTTCTAATTGCATTACCCTTCCTTGTAGGGATATGCGCGCTCCCTTCACTGAGAATCGATGAGCAAGCTCCTTACAACTCATTATCTCGTTGGAAGTGCCATCGTCTAACGTTTGCAGTAAGTCGCGGATGTCCGTTCCATCAAATGCAGGGTTCATTAGTGCGTGTATGTATGCCGTGTATCCAGCACTATCAAGTGTGCTTACATTAGGCCTACTCGCTAACAATCTTCTCACCACTTCGATATTTCCTGACTTGCAAACCCGAATCAGCGGGGTCATGCCTAGTTCGTCAATTGCCTCTATACTGGCGCCAGCAGCCAATAATGTATTGACAACATCGACTCGCCCTAGCTGGCAAGCCCACATCAGCGAGGTCGAGCCGTAGTATTTGTTGGTCGCCTCTATATTGGCGCCAGCAGCCAATAATGCGTTGACAACATCAATTTTCCCTGCATTACAAGCCCACATCAGCGGGGTCATGCCATCATTATCGTTAACTGCCTCTACATTGGCGCCAAGCATCAATAGTCTGGTAACCGCAAGCGAATCTCCCTCCTCTATAGCCTTATGAAACAACATGTCTGGACGTACCGATTGTGTAACCTCTTCCGGAACCGTTGGATATCTAATCCCTGCGACTTTTAATGAGCGATAGAAATTAGGAATTTTGGGGTTTTTATGCCCTAATTGCAGAGGATAAAAGCCGCTTTTGTTAGCAACGCCGAGCGGACTCGCCCGCAGTTCATCCAAACGAGAATATCGGTCAAACCGACCCGATCGTCCTAAGAAAAAATTCTCTAGACCGGCGAAAAATCCGCCGGATTCCTGTATCTGCTTTAGTGCGAAGTGAATGATTTGGCGAGAGCCCTTAAGACAAACAAGGTGGAGCGCATTGTTCCCATCTCGATCCCTTGCGTCGAAACCAACTTTCATAATGATGGCCTTAGCCAATGGAAGATGGTTGGTGTGACAGGCGAATTGCAACACTTCTAAAGACTGTTCCGGTGTGAGTTCTGTCAACTTCTCGAGAACAACCTTGAACCCCTGCTCTGCCGATAAACTGCCGGGCTCTTCATAGCGAAGTGAAGTGATGAGCGATATCAGAGACTCCACCGGTTCCAGAGTCGTTTGTGACCGGGAATGCATAGCCTGCCTGTGGCTTCGGGGCAGCACTGATGACGACACTTTCTCTAGGGGTTCCAGGGTACTACTGGATAACAACATATAGCCTTTCGAAGAGTTCTCCGATGATGGCTTCCTTTCACCTCGTTGTCCAATTCCTACATCTGTCCCGGCTGGCAAAGATGTGCCCGTCGGTTCGTATCGATAACTACGTCCTAACCGCTTAGTAGGAGAACCTTGCACTTTTCCGTCGGGCACCAAAGGTGGTGGCGTAGAAGTTGCACCGGAATCATGTGGTGCTAAGCTTGGCGGATCTGACATAAAAAACCCCACACAATATCATGTCTTAAAAAAATTATAACAAATTTCCATTTTATAAAGAAAATTATTCGTAAATAAAATACAAGATCGTGAAATAAAAACAACCATTATATTAATTAAACACTCATCGGATATCAAAGAAATTGCATGAAGAAAGTAATTTACACCGCTCATATTCCCTCTCTGGTCTCTGTGACTCAGTGGTGGACACGTACGAAACTGGCTTCCTTTGTTCTTTCTATGTTATACTTCTCTTTCACCATCAACTGAGGAACAATGCCAAAGAAGACCAACACCTCCAAAGAAGAGCGTATCTTCGACAACCTGTTGAAAGTTAGTCATCAATACGTATCCAGCCGCGGCTTTGTCCCAAAATCGTTTGATGAAATCGCGCAGCAGCTAGGCATTGTCCCGCAGTACCACAAACTATTCCGTAAGGTGCTCAAGCAGCTTGTCACGGATGGTGTGTTGGAAATCGTCGATAAACGCTATGTTGTCAAAAAAGAACAAAGTGGCATCGCTACAGGAATTTTGCGTGTCCACCCACGCGGTTTTGGCTTCCTGCAACCCGATAATAAGACACTTTTCCCACAAGATATCTTTATCCCACGTCACCTCACACAGAATGCTATCGATGGCGACCGAGTTGAAGTCATGGTCAACACCGAGATCATCTCTGATAAGGGGCCTGAAGGGCGTGTGCTGACCATCTTAGAGCGCTGCCGCACCCACATTGGTGGCATCATCCGCACTGCCGACCACAGCGGCAACTTCATCGCTTATTGCCCTCTGCTAGGTGAAGAAAAAAGTGTTATCGTGACGTCGCCGGATGAACCTCTGCACATCGGAGACCGCATCGTCATCGAAGTGGAAGATTGGGGCTCTCCGGCCAAACCTGCCTACGGCAAGGTCTCGCATCTATTGGGCCACATCTCCGACGCATCCAAAGACATCACAGCGGCTATTGAAGAATTTGGGTTGCCCGATAGTTTCCCTAAGAAGGCGACGGCTGAAGCGGAAGCCTTCGGCTCACGGATCCCCACTGGCGAGATCGCGAAACGTGAAGATTTGCGCGACCTAGAAATCGTCACCATCGACCCTGAAACAGCCAAGGACTTCGACGATGCCATCTCGCTCACAAAAGATGCTAAAGGCTGCTATCACCTAGGTGTACACATCGCCGACGTCTCATTTTACGTCCAAAGGGGGACAGCACTAGACGACGAAGCACGTCGCCGCTGCAATTCGACCTACTTCCCTAAACAGTGTATTCCGATGCTACCACCTGGACTATCGGATAACCTTTGCAGCCTAAAACCTAAGGTCAACAGGCTAACAGCTTCCGTGATGATGACCTTCGACAAAGAAGGCAACCTAACGGACTACCGGATGGCACGGACAGTCATACGCAGCGCCAAACGCTTCTCCTATGAAGAGGCTAAGGAAGTGTTGGATGGAGCAAAGAAAAGTCCTCATTTGCCTCTGTTAAAGCGTATGGTAGAGCTGTGTCAACTCCTGAAGAGACAACGGTATAGCCGCGGCAGCATCGAATTCGCCCTGCCTGACATCGTGATCAATATCGACGAAAATGGCGTTCCTCAAGGCACCCATGTCGTCCAATATGACATCACACACCAGATGATTGAAGAATTCATGCTCAAAGCCAACGAGGTCGTCGCCGAACACTTGACAAAAGCTGGCAAGGGGCTCACCTACCGAGTCCACGATGTCCCAGCGGAAGAAAATTTGCGCGAGTTTGCCACCATCGCCAACGCTTTCGGTTTTCATCTCTCTGACAACCCCGAGCCCAAGGAGCTGCAAGAACTCTTCGATAAAGCTCTCAAGACTCCCTACGGCCCTTTTCTTGCCACCAGCTACATCCGCAGCATGCGGCTAGCTGTCTACTCCCCCGAAAACATTGGCCATTATGGCCTGAGTCTAGAGTACTACTGCCACTTCACCAGCCCCATCCGCCGGTACGTCGACCTCGTCGTCCATCGCATCCTCTTTGGCGAACCTGATGATGAGGAGGGGCTAGGCGCCATCGCAAAGCGCTCTTCGGAACAAGAGCGCCTTAGCGCCAAAGCTGAGATGAGTGTGGTACTCCTCAAGAAGCTGCGCCTGCTCGATGCTGCTAAGAGCGAAGAAGCCTTCCGCGAATATGAAGCGGTCATCACCAAGGTTAAACCCTTTGGCTTCTACTTTGAAATCGTAGACATCTTAATGGAGGGCTTTATTCACGTCTCCAAGCTGACCTCAGACTACTTTATTTATGAGGAAGAACGCATGCGCCTACGCGGTCGCAGCACCGGCCGCATCTACCACCCTGGCGACAAGATCAGCGTCATTCTCTCCCATGTGGACCTGATCTTGTTAGAGAGCTCTTGGGATATCCTTGAAGATACTCCCATCAGAGATCGAGAGACAACCGAGTCGAAGCCTAAGAGGTACCACCACGACAAGCGTCCTCCAAAAATAAAACACTCTAAAAAACGCAGGCGTAAATAGAAACGACATGAAAAAGTACTTCATCACAGGCTTGGTGACCCTGCTGCCAGTAGCGCTGACATTAGCTGTCGTCATCACTATTTTTAATCTCCTCACCGGCCCTTTTGTCCACCTCTTTAGCGCTACTCTAATCGAGTTCCAGGTCGTTCCTGCTGACTTCTCTTTAGAAAACACCTCATTGGCTTTCCGGCTGTTTTGCCAATTGCTAGTGCTAGTAGTACTGACAGCGCTAACTATCTTGTTAGGCGCCCTGATGCGCTGGTTTTTTATGCATACCTTAGTCGCCTGGGGTGATCAGCTACTCCATAGCATCCCGGTTATCCGCTCTGTTTACAAAGCGTGCCAAGACGTCGTCAAAACGATCTTTTCCTCCAAAGCCGGCGCCTTTAAGCATGTTGTCATGGTGCCCTTTCCTCGCTCAGGTAGCTACGCCATCGGCCTGATCACCAGTGAAACGATTAAAACGCTTCAGCAACAGACGGGTGGGGAACTCGTCGCTGTCTTCATGCCCACAGCCCCTAACCCTACTTCTGGATACCTTGTCCTCTATAAGCCGGAAGACCTGATCTACCTCGATATGAAAATTGAAGAGGCGTTTAAATTTGTCGTCTCATGCGGCGTCATTGCTACACCGCTAACCTCTGTAGACAAAGACCACGCCCCACCAGCTCGCTGGCAAGATGGTAACATCGACGATTTCTAGACGGAGGCAACCTTATGACTGGAGCACAACCTCATATCACCTTTTGGCGCGTCACGGATCCTAAGCAGAAAGTGACCTGCGTCTGTCATCTCGTTAACCGTTTCTTCCAGCAGGCTCAACGGCAGCTGATCTTAGTCCCCAATGCAGCCGCTGCAGACTATCTTGACAAGCTATTATGGCGTTTTCCCAAAGAGAGCTTTATCCCTCACGCCATCGCCTCGGAGCCACTCAACGCAGCTGTCGTTATCACGACAACAAAGGCTAACCTAAATCATGCTTCTGTTGTCATTAATCTCTGCAGCGAAGCAAGCCCCCTATACCCTGGTGTAGTGCAGATTCATGAACTGCTGGATAGCACAGATCCAGGGAAAGAACAAGCTTCCCACCAACGTAAAGCGGCCTATCAACAGCTGGGTTGCGCTGTCACCGCCGGCTCGCTATGATTACTTCTTCACCACAGAGACAGCCATTCCCGCTAAATATTACCCACTCACTTTTAGGAATTTATCACCACAG
>CAMFKD010000093.1 GCA_945957095.1 uncultured Chlamydiae bacterium | reverse complement strand
CGTCTTAGCGTCTTTGCAGTCTTTGCGTTGATCTGATCCTTCTCACAACGAGACTCATGACAAATACACCGTATCTTCACCATCCTCCCCCTTTCACAACGAGACTTATGACAAATACACCGTATCCACCATCCTCCCCCTTTCACAACGAGACCAATAAAGCAAAAGGGGCAAGCTAGGCCTCAACCCAGCTTGCCCCCTTCGTAGGAGAGCGCTTAGCGCGCACGCCTTAGTTCACTATCGTGCTTTCTTCCTGCACAATAGGTGTAGTAATCGAGTCGGACATCACTTCGACTTTAACACGTGCATCTCCTCTCTCCTTAGCACGTGCATCGACGCGCCATTCTACCTTCTGACGAGGGCTGAGCGGAGAGTAAGGGACAAATGTCACAGTCTGACCTGCGATCTGACCTTGTGTTACACCAGTACCGGCCACTGGAACCAGCTCTCTTGGCAGACGAACAGTGACACGCACGTTTTCATCTGGCTCAGAACCTTGGTTAGTGACATCAATCTTGTAGCTGGTTGTATCTCCAACGCAGATCGGGTCTTCCATGTCAGTGATGCATACGTGCAATGCAGGAGTACCCTTCCAGCGTGTGAAAGACTCTGCATGACAGCATGTACCCTGAGCATTGGTGACAGACACTCTGTTGCAATAGTATCCAGGAGTGCAGGTGGTCAAGGAGATTGGCAAGGTGACATCTTCACCTGGCTTTATCTCGTCGACTTTCCATACAGCACGGTTGCAAGAGATGTTAGCCCCTTCAGCAGATACAATGGAGGTGCCGTTAGGAGCAAAGTCTGTGACATACACATCAGTGATCGGACGGTCACCTACGTTAGTGACGGTGATGTGGTAGTCAGCATTTTGCCCTACACGAACTTCCTTAGGACCTTCTTTAGTGACTTCGCAGCAGTACTTGCAAACGACGCACTCGCATTCGCAATGCGATTCATCGGCATTGCAGGCTGTGACGATAACAGCGTTTCTGACCTTGCCACGCTTAGTTGCCTTCAGCATAAGGCTAAGCGTCTTGGTAGCGCAAGGAGGCAGATCGCCCAAACGGAAGGTCAGGCTGTTCATGCCGCTGCAGTGCTCCAAGCCATCTGGCAGGTTGTCGACAACGCGTACGTCATAAGCGGTGCAGGAACCTTTGTTACCAACGGTAATGGTGTATTCTAGGTCATCACCTGGGCAAGCTTCTTCAGGTCCGCACTTGTGGCACCAGAGAACGGGTTTCGCACATACGATTGTGCAGAAAGCCACTGGTGTTGCAGAGATGCAGAAGCATGCTTCTAGGCAGCCTTCTCTTTCGCAGCGGAGGCAGATTTTAAGCTTCTGGCAGCAACCGGCCTTTAGGTGGCCGATGCTCCATACAAGCCTGCCGCCATCTTGGAAAGCTGGTGGATCGCTCTTCACGAAGTCCACGCCTTCAGGTAGTGATGTGCTTAAAGTGGCGTCGCAGACGTCACGTTGGGCCCACACTTCGATGTCCATGCAGTATTGGTCTCCCAGCAGGCAGAGCTCTGGCTGGCGAGCGATAACTTGTACACCATCACAAGTGATGCTATTGCCCACGATGCGTTCGCGATGGGCGGGTCCGCAACATTCTCTTTCTGGGTGGATAGGTTCGCAGCAAGGGTTGCAGCATTCGGATTCAGCATCATAGTAACAGACGTTGCAGTCTGATCCTTTGAAGCATGACGAACACCCGACCCAGCACAGAGCCATCGCGCAGAAAAAGAGTAGCGAGGTTAAAACTCCGAGTTGTTTCCTCATTAAGGTCTCCTTTTATGGTTAAACGTCAAACAGATCTTGTTGTGATTATTCGATCTGCGAGCCGCTGTTGTCCTTCGTTGGTTGGTGCCTGACAGGTAGTGGCTATGGAAGATTTCCTATTTCCGCTGGTCCTTAGCTCAGGCGTTACGTTACTACCTGCTTAGAACCTAAGGCGATAAGCAGTAGGATCGCAGTAATCCCATGGTTGATCTCCACACCACGCAGGCTGAGGGCAGCAGTCGCAGGCAGGCTGACAGCAGCAGGGCTGGGGACAGCAAGGCTGTGAACAACAGCAAGGCTGGCAGCTCGTGTTACAGCAGTTGTCCCACCAATTCCAGCCATCGCAGCCGCAGCAACTTGAGAGAGTCATAGCTACAGTGCATAAGGCTATACTGGAGAAAGCAGACGCCAGTGATTTTTTCATGTTTAGGACTCCTTATCGTGTCTTGTCCTATCTCGTGTTATTCGGTTGAGTGTGGTACTCAGTGCATCACCGGTCTAACGTCCGGGGTGAAGCGATGTCCATATTAAACCGAGTGTAGGATGGTCTAGGACCATCCTACACCCAAAGTAGCGGTTATCCGCTACCTAAGCCAAACTAGTATTGGCAGCCATTGTAGTCACAGCAAGGAGCTGGGCAGCAAGGCTTGGGGCAGCAAGGCTTAGGGCAGCATGGACGTGGGCAGCATGGCTGGCAGCAAGGCTGACAGCAAGGCTTTGGACAGCAGCGAGGCTTACAGCAAGGGTCGCAGCAAGGATCGCAGCAGCCGTTCCAACCACCGCAGCAGCTAGTTACAGCAAATGCCATAGCAGCCATCGTGAACACTGAAGCTAGTTTCTTCATGATAGTCTCCTGTTTGGGTTTGATTTAACCTGGGCTAATGTCCTAGGTTGTGTTAATAGTTCTCACCAATCTTGTCAAGTTCATGCAGGTCTGAAACCCGCTCACACTCAGTTGCCAGAGCATCTACTCGAGAGCTTGCTGGTTTCGTTCCTCCCTTGTCTAGGCTGCTTTGGCTCGCACGAGCTTACTGCGCTATAACAAAAAAGGATTTACCTTTTGTAGATACCTTCTAAGAAATAAATGATCCACCATATTTTTTAGTTTTGGCTAACTTTTTTCGTAGTTGAGTCTTAACATGCTGAAATGTAATGAGATAGGAATCGCTATTTTGTGGTAACTTGATCCACTTCAATGGGTTGCAAACCGACAGGGAAGCCTAGGTAAGCGAGTCGATTTCGCGAGAATAGTCTGAAATCGAAGAAAAAAGCCTTTAAGATATATCTTAAAGGCGTTTTTAAGAGGGTTTTTCAATTGTAAAAGAAAGCTAAAGGTTGTTTAAGAGTATTTGAGAACGATGGACAATGGACAGCATGGACCTAATAGACAAAAAGGACAAAGGAGACGTTTACAATGTCCATTGAGTCCATGCTGTCCATTGTCCATAACACCTAGCGGAGTTTGCCTGTCCAGCCTAGCTTAGTGCGCAGAGTGGTGAAATAGTCATGGCGATGGAGGGCGATGAGGCGGAAGGTACGTGTTGAGGGACGGATGTGGAAGACCTCTCCGGTACGCAGAGTGAAGCGTGAGATGCCATCGAACATCACTTCGATGGGATCGTGCTCGCTTAGGTACTGGATTTGGATATCTTGTTGGGGCATGAGGACTAGAGGTCTGTTGGATAGTGTGTGAGGGCAGATAGGGGTGATGACGACGGCTTGCAGCTCGGGTGTTAGGATGGGACCGCCTGCTGCTAAAGAGTAGGCTGTGGAGCCACTTGGTGTTGAGATGATGACTCCATCGGCTGAGAAGGTGTTCAGATAGAGGCCATCGACGTAGACGCCAAGATCGATCAAGCTGGGGTTTTGAGAGCGGTGGATGGCCATTTCATTGATCGCGAAGCAGCGTTCACCGCGCACTGTTTCGCCATCCATGACGATGCGTTCCTGGATGCGGTACTTGCCATCAAGAAGATCTTGAAGGCTGGGATAAATATCGGAGATAGGGACATCAGCTAGGAAGCCTAAACTGCCAATATTAACGCCGATGATGGGGATATCGATATTGTCGAGCTTATGGACGAGCCGTAGGATGGTGCCATCGCCACCTAGGGAGATGACAGCCTGAACCTCTTTAGGATCAACGCTGGAGAAGGGATCTAACCCCATGTCAGCTGCTTCGGAGTCTTCCGCTACGACTTTGACACCGCGGCTTGTGAGGTATTCGCGGATGCCGATGGCGATGTTCCTCGTTTGCACTTTGCGGATGTTGGGAAATAATCCAATGATCATATGGCCGCAACGGCATCCTTAAGTCTTAATCGTTGATGGAGGGTTGCGGTGATTTTCTCTGGGCTGAGGCCCAATTCGTCTAATAGTTCGTGATGAGAGCCTTGCTGTACGAAGGTTTCTGGGACACCAAAGTTGACGACTTGAATATGAGAGTAACCGTTGGTGAGCAAGAAATTATTGACGATTGACCCTAAACCAGTTTGCACTGAGTGCTCTTCAATGGTGACAACGCGTTGATGAGACACTAACAGTTCGCATAGCAGTTCGCTGTCGAGGGGTTTGACAAAGATGGGATCCAAGACGGTGGCTGAGATTCCGTCTTGGCTGAGCAGATCTCGCACTTGTAAGGCAGTGTAGCACATATGGCCGAGAGCGATGATGAGGAGGTCTTTTCCCTCGGCTAGGACTTCTGCTCTGCCTAGCTCACGTTTGACTAAGGGGCCAGAGGGTTCTTCCGCCGCAATATTGGGGTAGCGGATGGCTGTGGGACGGCCGTAGGAGAAGGCGGCTTCTAATAGCTCGATGAGCAGCTTGCCGTCGCGCGGCTGTGCAATCACCATATTAGGCATTCCGTTGAGGAAACCGATGTCGTAGATGCCATTGGCCATGGCGCCATCACCACCGGCGATGCCTGCTCTGTCGATAGCAAAGACGACGGGGAGCTCTTGAAGACAGACGTCGTGGTAGACATTATCTAAGGCGCGCTGGAGGAAGGTAGAGTATAGGCAAGCGACCACTTTCATGCGTCCGCCGTAGGCTAGTCCTCCGGCAAAAGTCACGGAATGTCCCTCGGCGATGCCGACGTCAAAACAGCGCTCTGGGAAGCTCTTCATCATGTCATCGAGGCAAGAACCCGCCGACATGGCCGGGGTTACGGCTACGAGGCTAGGATCGGCTTCGGCCATCTTCAGCATGTGACGGCCGAAGATTTTGGGGAACGTCTGTTTGTTTGATTTGGATGGCAGAAACTTGCCTGTAGTGATGTCAAAAGGTCTAGCGCCATGATAAGGAGTAGGATTTTGTAGCGCTTCCGTCATGCCCTGTCCTTTGCGCGTGAGGACATGGACAAGGACAGGCCATGTGCATGTCTTGACACCTTCTAACACGTCAATGAGCTTCTTAATGTCGTGGCCGTCGATAGGGCCGACATAAGAGATGCCGAAGTGTTCGAAGAAGACGGCGGGGCTGACCAGATTCTTGATTGATTCTGCGATTTTATGTCCTTGTTTAGCCAGTCTGCTTCCTAGGCTAGGGATCTTGAGCATTAAGGCATCTAGTTCTTGATGCAGCTTGATAGAAGTGGGGTTGGAGAGCAGACGGCTCAAGATGTGCTTAATACGTCCGACGTTCTCTGAGATGGACATGTTATTGTCATTTAAGACCACGATGAAGCGCTTTAAGTCGCGATTCATGTTATTGAGTGCTTCTAAGGTCAATCCACACGTCAGCGCTGCATCTCCCAGGATGGGAACGACATACTCGTGCCTTTGCGTGAGATCGCGGTTTTTTGCGACTCCAAGGGAGATGGACAGTGCCTGTCCGGCGTGGCCGGTGTGGAAGTGATCGTAGGGCGACTCTCCAGGATGGCAAAAGCCCGATAAACCTTTATGTTGGCGAACTCCGCCAAAGGTTGCGTTGCGTCCGGTCAGAAGCTTATGGGCGTAGGTTTGGTGGCCGATGTCCCAGATCAGTTTATCTTCAGGGGCGTGGAACACTTTATGAAGGGCGATGGTGAGCTCGACGGCTCCTAGGCTGGAGGCAAGGTGTCCTCCATTCACTGCCATCACCTCGATGATACGTGCCCTTAGTTCTTGGGCAAGCTGCTCTAGCTCGGCGACAGGCCATTCTCTAAAATCTTCTGGACTGGCGATGGTGTCAAGCAGAGAAGAGGTCATAATGACAGCTCGTGGGATGGGCCGGGTTGACCTGGGCTGAAGGGCGCAGTAGTCGGTTTTTGGTCGGCACCTAAGCTGAGGTCTCCGCTGCGGTTTTTGACGAGCTGCTCTACAGTGCGCTCGGCATCGGTCAGGCGTTTATTACATTGGACAATCAGCTTGTCCGCTTCTTCAAATAGCTTAAGGGATTCATCGAGGGAAGCTTCGCCGCTGTTCATCCTCTCAAGGATTTCCTCCAAACGTGCGAAGGCGCTTTCGAAGTTGATATCGGCAGACCCGCTGCTTTTCTGCTTTCCTGATTCTGTCACTGTTGTACTATCTCCGTCACAATGGCTTTCGCATGGCCATCGGATACCATAATGTTGATGTTTTGGTCCTTTTTTAGAACCTTGACCGAGTTTATAATGGAACCATCCATTTCGGAGAAGAGAATACTATAGCCTCGCCCTAGTAATCTCTTAGGGTCGATGCTACTAAGAGCACCCCATAGTTGCTTGAGGCGTTCCTTCTTCAGGTCATGCTGACGCTGCCATGCTTTATCGAGACGTCCACGCAGAAGAGAGACATCTAGTTGGCGGCGCCTTGCTGCTAGCTGACCGCGGCAGGCGGTTGTGATCGTTTGGTCGAAGTAACTGAGTTTTTGCCTAAAATATTTAATCTGAGTGCTAGGGCTTAAGCTTAAGAGCTGACGCTGAATAGCATTCAGGTGAACTCGCCAGTACTTAAGCTGTGTCTCTAGGCTCTGGTCAATCGCAGATTTAAGGTCATCTAATTTTTGTAGCCATTGTCCCAAGAGGTAGGTGGGGGAGGCCAGCATCGGTTGTCGCATGAGGTCTTTTAGTCGTTGGCGGTAATGCTTGAGCAGATGACTAATGTTGAGGATAAGGCGTTGCCTGACCTGATGCAGATGCTGGAGCTGCTGCTCGCGTTCGGCGATGACGATTTCGGCTGCTGCAGAGGGCGTTGGCGCACGCTTATCAGCCACGAAGTCAGCGATGGTGACATCGGTTTCGTGTCCGACAGCGCTGATGATTGGAATTCGGCTGTGATAGATGGCACTGGCGACACGCTCTTCGTTAAAAGCCCATAAATCCTCGATGCTGCCACCGCCACGGGCGACGATGATGACATCGACCAGGTCATAGTGGTTGAACTGTTCGATGGCTTGGGCGATCTCGGCAGCAGCTCCATCGCCTTGAACACGGACAGGATTTAAGATGAGGTGAAAGCCAGAGTAGCGCCTAGACAGGACATTGAGAATGTCTTGGATGACGGCTCCAGTGGGGCTTGTGACTACGCCGATCTTGCGAGGGAAGCGCGGGATTGCTTTCTTATGTTCTGGATCAAACCAACCTCGTTGCTGCAGCGTGGCCTTGAGTTCCTCCAACTTCATTAAGAGCTCACCTAGGCCAGCTAAGCTCATCTCACGGATGACAAGCTGGTAGTTGCCGCGCAGAGGGTAGACCGTTAGCTCGCCACGGACGACCACCTTATCTCCATCTTTAGGTTGGTGGCGCAAGCGTAGTGCTTCATTGCGGAACATCACGACGCTGATTTGGGCATTGGCATCTTTGATGGAGAAATAGAGGTGTCCGGAAGAGTGTCTTTTGAAGTTGCTGATCTCGCCTTGGACGCAGACGAGGGGAAATGTGGCCTCCAAGCTTAACTTGATCGCTTGGGTAAGCTGCGACACCGTTAAGACCGGCAGGTCTGGAATTGCACGAGCCTGATGTGGAGCAGCCGAATCCATCATAATGCCGCCAAAAATACACGGTTTGTGCGTAAAACGGAAGCGCGAATGCGAGAATGTGCGAATGCGCGAAGCGCCCTGGAGTGCTGTGCTCTGCGCAGCCCTGTTAGCTGATGGAAGGGAAGGGCGCTTCGCGCAAGGACACTTCTAAGCTGTAACGACGCCGTTATGGACGTCGTCAACTTTGACGCCTAGAGCCCCCTCTATTTTTCTAGGCAATAGCTGCTTGAGGTCGGCTGAGATGAATTTTCGTGGTTGACCATCGACCTCAAAGGTTCTAACAGTGAAATCTAAAGGGCGTCTATATGTCTGTGGACCCGCAAGCTCGTCGATGGTATCCCGAACAGTCGTTAACTCTTGGAGGAGATTTGAGACAGTCGTTTCATCCATATCTGTTACGTCGTAGTATCTATATCCTTCAAATTCATGTTCTTGAGTACTTTTAGGAAACAAACGCTCAAAACGATAAGTTGTGCTCTGTGCGTCCCTTAAGGGTTGTGTGAGCATCTGGAGGAGGTTAGCCTTGCGCTGTGCTATTACGGCCGGGGTCAGGGGCGTGCTAGGTGGAAGATCGGCACCTACCACGCGCAAGTCTGCGATGGCTCGATGTCTGGGAATTCCTATGTAAGGGAAGGAGGCTGCTAATTCACTCGTGGGGGTAAGGTGATCTAGGTGGGGATTCGAGTAGATAGCCTCCAGAGATCGTTCCATATCTCGTTGAAAGAGTTGTGCGAGAGCCCGGTAGACCTTTTGATTATCTTCTAGGACTGGGTTATCTTTGTCTAAACTTTCTAGAGCCAGTTCGATGTCTTGTCTAAGAGCCGAATCGCTAGGATTAGTAGGCTCAACTAGCTCTTCGATGGCTTGTCTAAATACTGCTTTTTGCTCAGCTGTCATCTCATGGTTTCGGTTAAAGGTTCTTCCGGGCAATGGAATAATCGCTGTTAATTCATGGGCGGCAGCGGCTTGTGCTGGTGTGGCTGTGCCTAGATTATCGTGTGTGCCATCGCTAAATACCTCTAATAG
>CAMFKD010000092.1 GCA_945957095.1 uncultured Chlamydiae bacterium | reverse complement strand
CTCATATTTCCCTCACTGATCTCACTGGCTCAGTGGTGAATTATGCAACAAGCCCACCGTAGCGGGTCAGCGCGCGAGAACTTTTTGAGAGGTTACGAATTGACTACCCCGTGAACATGTACAATTCTAAGGGTTAACCTTACAAAGCATTTGCACCATCGTGCGTGGATCATTGGTGATGATCCCTGTTACACCCTTAGAAATCAGTTGTTGAGCGATGCCAATGTCATCAACTGTCCAGCTCCACACTGTTGTCCCTGGTGGGATGAGACGTTGTGAGCAAGCTAAGGCTAAACGATGATCCAACGCTATGATGGCGGGTTTAAAGGCCATTAAATTTGGCACATCTCTTTCAAATTCAGCGATACCGACCGTTTTTTCAACTGGCCATCGCCCCTGCAGTTCACGCAATATGGTAGCGGAAAAGCTACCAATGAAAGGCTGGTGGGTTGCAAAACCGCGATAGTAAGAAAGTAATTCGGTAACTGCTGTGACAAGACGGCGGGGGGAATGACAACCCTCGCTCTTCAACTCAATAAACAGATGGATATTGCTGCGCACCATACTGAGAAGTTGTTCTAGAGTAGGCGTAGCGCGCACTTGTTCAGTACGCCTTTTGATATCCTTGACCGTTAGCTCCGATAACATAGCGCAATCAGGCCCCAAAGCCGCATCATGACGGCACACCGGTACTCCATCTTTGCTCAGATGAACATCGACTTCTAAACAATGCGCTCCGATTTCGATGGCGCGTTTAAAAGCTGCCAACGTGTTCTCCGGCATTTCCTGTGAGGCTCCACGATGGGCGATGACCCAAGGGTTTTCTGTCATAGAGAATATCCCCTAGCGCTCCAAAAGTGTGACTGTTTCAACGTGAGTAGTCTGAGGAAACATATCATAGGCACGTACAGCACTAACGTGATAGCCCTTACCACACAAGAATGCGAGATCGCGCGCTAAAGTAGCAGGCATACATGAAACATAAATGAGATGTTTAGGCGCCGCATGCGCGATGGCTTCGAGCGTTTGAGCATCTACACCCGTACGAGGTGGGTTTA
This sequence comes from uncultured Chlamydiae bacterium, assembly GCA_945957095.1. Classification (GTDB taxonomy): domain Bacteria; phylum Chlamydiota; class Chlamydiia; order Chlamydiales; family JAJFMA01; genus CAMFKD01. The sequence continues at coordinate 7,857 of CAMFKD010000092.1, read as the reverse complement.
AGATCACCAAGTCAAAACCTTGTCGTAGTATCTTTTTGGTGACTTTAGAAACATCAGCACGTTCAAAAACAACCCCTTCACAACCATTATTTTGTGCATTCTGTCGCGCCAGCAACACAGCATCTGGGTTGCCTTCAACGCCCACAACAGCAACGCCTTTTTTAGCCAGCAATAGGCTCGTCACACCAATACCACAGTAGAGATCAAGCACTTTTCGCGCCTTACATTCTTGTGTCAACGCTTCGATCTGATGATAGATATGTTCGCTCTGCTCTGGATGACACTGCACAAATGCCATAGGAGAGTAGGTCATATTCAGATCGCCTATCGCAAAGCGGCAAAGCGTTTTGCCATAGCTGCCACCTCGATTGCCCGCACGCCATACCGCGCCAACAATACTGCCTTCTTCAGCCACAGCAACCTGCAATACAGACTCAGTGTTAACCGGTACTGGACCGGGAAAATCCACTAATAAAACATAGTGACCTTCGCCATCCTTAATGATGCTAAGGTGAGCCCTGAGATCCCCTACAAAGTCTAACCGTCTGACCAAGCCAGCGACATGATTGACCACTTCATCTTCAGGATTGATAAAGATGGGACACTGCGACACCTCCACCAGCTCGACACCATCGACACCAACATAACCAATACGATAGCTCTCATCTTTGGCAAAAAGTGTAAGGCGAATATGCCTACGATAAGCCCAAAAACAACTTGCAACCACTATATCCACAGGCTGCGCAAGCTGCAGCTTGCCAATACGCACAAGTGCATCTTCAACAAAATGCTGCTTTTGGTCGACCTGATCCGCATAATCGAGATGCTGAAGTTGACAACCACCACATGTACCAAAGTAGGGGCAAACGGGTGGACGCCGTTGAGTGCTAGGTTTCACAATCTCTAGCAGTTCAGCCTCAGCAAATTTTTTATGCTGACGCTTGATCTGCGCTTTAATCAGCTCACCAGGCGCCGTAAAAGGCACAAAGACAACAAGACCCTCATAGCGCATGACTCCCATGCCGCCAAAGGCCAAGCGCATGATTTCCCCTTCAATCTCTTTCCCTTCTAGCTCACATGACATAAAATTCTGTTATCTCATTTCTAAAATACAAGCAACTTCAACTGATTGTGGTTTCAACTGCATTAACGCACCTTCTTGAAGCATCTGTTGCGTGTACACACCAGTATCCAAGATCATGCTTGTCACGAGCTCCACCTGAGTGACATCAAATGCAGGGTTATACGCAGGCGCATTCGGCGGACTCCAATAGACTTCGCCAAAGTACCCTCTTACGCCCTGCACTTCCTTGACAGAGCGCTCTTCAATGGGAATGTCTGTACCTGTCATACAATTGAGATCGAGTGTTGAAGTCGGGGCTACAACATGAAAGGGGATGTTGTGGTACTTCGCTTGCACTGCTAAACTATAGGTCCCTACCTTGTTGGCAAAATCACCATTTGAGGCAATGCGATCTGCGCCAACCAACACCCGATGCGCCTTTCCTTGCTTCATAACGACAGCGCTCATGCTATCGCAGATCAGGATATAGGGAATACGCAGACGATCCAACTCCCAGCAGGCTAACCGTGCTCCCTGCAACAACGGACGGGTCTCACTCACATAGACACACACTTCCTTACCCTGCTCATGAGCACGACGTACAATGCCTATAGCAGTGCCGACACCTACCGTCGCTAACCCCCCTGTATTGCTCAATGTGACAATCCCTTCACCATCTTGAATGAGATCAGCACCATAAGCTGCTATCTGTTCGCTACGTTGCGCCTCTGCCTCTATGATGGCTTCGGCAACAGCTACCATCTTCTCTACATCGGGACTTTTAGCCATTACGGCGTCTACAGCTTTCATTAAGGTAATAGCAGTAGGACGCACCCCACGCAAGACTGCAGCAGTAGCAGCTACCTGCTCAGGCTTAGCCCCTTGCTCGGCGTACAATGCCAATATCACTGCCGCCGCCACACCAATAAGCGGAGCCCCTCGCAGACTCAAGTGCGCGATGAGCCGCTCCATCTCATGAGGGTGCTCAACATGCCGCCAAACCTCTTCATGAGGCAACAGCCGCTGATCCAACACTTCTAAGCGCTTATGCACATAGCGCAAGCCCAGCGAATCAAATTCTTTCACGATCAGCCGCTCCAGTTGAACTTTTTACCACAGAGTGCACAGAGAAGACAGAGAGGGAAATGGAAAAAACTAAACACTATATTCTCCTGAAAACCGAAAGAAGACTTCTCATTTTTTACCTTTCCTCTATTCATCCTGTGATGATAATTATTCTATAAGCCAGCAAAGGGGTTATGGCCAAACGCTTTGGCCGATTTTGGAATGGATTTCAAACCTTTGACATGCTGATGTTGTGGTTCCTTCTTCGGTTGTGGTGTGGAGTCAAAGCGTGCCGTAAGCGCGATGCGCTGCCGAGGCAGATCCACCTCTACCACTTTCACCTTGATGCGATCGCCCGCTTTGACAACTTCATTGGCATCTTTGACAAAGCGTTCCGATAGTTGAGAGATATGTACTAAACCATCTTGATGAACACCGATATCGACAAAAGCACCAAAGGCTGTAACATTGGTGATAACGCCTTCCAACATCATCCCGACTTGCAGATCTTGTAACTTACGCACATCGTCTCTGAATTGCGGGGGTGTGAAACTATCTCTAGGGTCTCGTCCAGGCTTCTTTAACTCTTCGACAATATCTCGCCATGTGAGTTCACCAGCTTCTTGGTTCACATAGCGTTTGATGTCGATGCGCCCAACCGCTTGGGTATTTCCGACGAGCTCACCTAAAGGTATTCCCATCTCTTTAGCTACTGTTTCAATTAACGGATAACGTTCTGGATGTACAGCAGAGGCATCTAAAGGATTGCTACCACCATGAATACGCAGAAAGCCAGCGGCTTGCTCGAAAGCTCGAGGTCCCAGTCCAGAGACCTTGCCTAGCTCTTTACGGCTGCTGAAGCGGCCATGTTCATCCCGATAAGCCACAATCTTTTTCGCTAACGCCAAGCCGATGCCAGCAACATAGGATAGTAAGGAGGCGCTTGCTGTATTGAGTTCAACGCCAACGTGGTTCACACAGCTTTCCACCACTTCGCCTAGCTTACTTTCTAACAATGGTTGATAGACGTCATGTTGATACTGACCAACACCAATAGCTTTCGGTTCTACTTTAACCAACTCGGCTAAAGGATCTTGAAAACGGCGCGCAATTGAGATAGCTCCTCGAATGGTAAGATCAAGATCGGGAAACTCATCTCTAGCAATATCAGAAGCAGAGTAGACGCTAGCGCCTGCTTCGCTGACAGTCACAACCATTATCTCCTTTTTACCAGCTTCTGCCAAGAGATCTCGGATAAATGCCTCTGTCTCCCGTCCAGCTGTCCCATTTCCCACAGCAATAGCCCAAGGGCGATGCTTCTCCACAAACGCTAAAAAGAGTGCTTTGGAATGGTTCAAAGATTGCTGGCCTTGAGTAAGATAGATGGTCACACTATCTAAAAATTTCCCTGTCTCATCAACAGCCGCACACTTACAACCGGTGCGCAATCCAGGATCAACTCCTATGATCTTATGGCTTCCTGCTGGCGCGCTGAGCAGCAATGTTCTCAGATTTTGAGCAAAGATATCCACAGCATCTCGATCTGACTTCATCTTCAGCTCGACATGAATGTCCGTCTCTACAGAAGGGGCTATTAAACGCTTAAAGCTATCTTGAACAGCCAAACGCAACTGTTCTGCAAAGGAAGACGCCTTCCTATGGCCCACCTTTGCCAACACTTCAGCGACGATGGGTTCAGCTTCTATTTCTAAATCCACAGTAAGGATGTTTTCCTTTTCTCCACGCCGCATAGCGAGATAACGATGAGATGGGATCTTGCTGACAGGTTCACGAAAATCATAATAGCGGTCAAATTTTGTCACCTGTTCCTTAGCTTCATTGCGCACTTTTGAGACAACATTAGCATTAGTGGCATAAGCATCGCGTACAAGAGAGCGGATTTCAGCCTTTTCCGATACAATCTCTGCTACAATATGTCTTGCTCCCTCAAGCGCCTCCTCACTGTTAGAAACTCCCTTTTCGACATCCACAAAGGCTTGGGCTTCCACGATAGGCTCTCCACCCATCGGTTGCTCCATTATGCGCAATGCCAATGGTTCTAAGCCTTTCTCGCGCGCTATCATCGCCTTCGTACGACGTTTTGGTTTATAGGGGAGATAAAGGTCTTCTAATGCTGTCTTCGACATGCAATCTAAGATTTGCTTACGCAAAGCATCTGTCAGTTTGCCTTGCGATTCAATCGATACCAGAATCGTCTGCCGTCTTTCTTCTAACTCTACAAGGTAATCAAAGCGTTCTTTAATAGCCCTGACAGCCACTTCATCGAGATTTCCAGTCGCTTCCTTACGGTAACGTGCAATGAAAGGGATGGTGTTACCCGCTTGCAAAAGTTCTACCACAGCCATCGCTTGGTGGAGTGTCATCGAAAGATCTTTAGCGAGCTGTAATACCAAAATTTGCTTATCATGAGGCATAAACGTATCCTTGTCTTGAGATGGTTGCTGACTTTTAGTAGGGTCTAAAACCAATATCGTCCAAGATAATATCCCAACTGGGCGTACGGTCGAAGAGAAGCCTAACAGTCGTGAAATTTTCTGGGTTGAAATTTGGATTGACCGTCAAGAAGTCTCGCATAGGAAAGGCAAAGCTCTGATACACATTATCTGACGCCATGCCACAGTAGAAAAACGCTTTCTTCCAAACGCATGCTGGTAAGCTCGGCTGCAAGCCACTGTAATGGCTTAAGGGGAGTTTGGCGCTTTGCCCAGCAGCGTCAACAACTTCAACGGTAAGATCTATCACTTGCTCGACATCCATCTCTGTTCTAGCATCAGCCATAGAAAAGACTAGCGAGCTGTCCTTGGTAATTGGAATAGAACCCTGTGGTATCTCTACAGCAAAGCGAGGTGTTCCCCCTCCTACGGCAGCATCCCATCCCAAAAATACCGCATCGGTGTCCATGCAACCATATTTGAGGCAAACACGGTGTTCACGCCAAGTACTCAGATAATGCCCAAGCTGCTTACCACCCTTGATCGTGGTGCTCGTAGGATCGACATCTTCGTCAAAATCCGCAATGTAACGGTAGGTACCATCCTGATAGTTGGTGATATAGACAGTTGATGGAAGCCAATTTTTTCCCACCCGATGATCCTGTAACAGAGACCTGTAACCATGATTACCTTTTAATGTGATGTCTAAAAAGGCGCTGACATATACCTGTGCAATTTGCCGCTGATCATCTGGCTTCATTAGTGGCTTAACGTTTAAAAACCACGCCTCCAGAGGCCACACATCGTAGCGCCCCCATTCTGTATTAAACTGGCCATGGTTGGCACCATAGATATAGACGCTGGACTTAAACCAAGGTGTGTCCTGGTCAAACGAAATCCGTTGGTATTGCGCCGAGCCTTGAAAAGCGCGTACATCACCATCGTAGTTACCATGTAGGACAAGATAGTTGACATTGGACAAACGATTAGGAATGCCTTCAGGATCATATTGACGATCTACAGGAGCGATGCCGATAAGAGATTTAATCGCGAAACCGTAGTCAAAGGCAATCGTACAGTCATCAGGATAGCAAGGAAGGCGATTGAACGTTTTGGCTAAACAGATGGCTTCACCACCACGTGAGTGACCGATTAAGGCAATGTTGTCGAGATCGACCTTACGATAAAAATGACTGGTTGAGTCGTTACTCCATTCACGCCACAACTTTAGGTGTTCTAACAATAACCAAGCGCGCGCATGTGTGCCGCTAACACCTTGCCACAGGCTATGCCATGAGCTATTAAGAAAGTTCTCATCAATAGAAACGACGACATATCCACGACTAGCTAATAGATTCGCCAAGTACTCATAGCCACGCTCAGAATTAAGCTCCATCAATGTATTGCCATGAACAATAAGGACAAGAGGAAAAGGGCCATCGCCGTCTGGATGCCAAACAATGGCATTGCGTGGGAGCGCTGTCGGGCCAAATCCCCAGTAATAGCTGCGCCACCAACCCGCCCAACCATCCCAGTTATCGACAAAGGGAGAGCCATCAACGCTAGTGGTGATGATGTCAACTGTAGAGCCATACTCTGGCCTTCTCTTATCCAAACCGCTGCCGTATGTAAGCCGATGAACAACGTAGTTGCCTGCAAAAGCCGGGTTTGGTAGCGATGAGTGGGCGATGACAGCTGTCGAGGACGCATCATGAGGAAAAACAACAGCATCACCATCTCCTGCTAACGCCACTACCATAGCCCCCAAAATGAAGCTTCCAACACCTATAGCCGCTAACGAAATGATGCGTAGAAAATATCCTGACGTGCGCCATCCGTTACAAGCAATAAACCCTACACCAGCGCCAATGAGTGCTGTAGGTACCAATATCTGCCAGGCAAGGGACATGGCGTCGTCAGTGCTTAGCCCATCAAAACCAATCCAAATAAGGTATACAGCTACGGCAAGCGACCATAGAAAGAAACGCGGGATGGTGCTCAGAACACCTAACATGATCAGGGCAGCACCCGCAATAGCGCCTGCTATCGCAAAGCCCACTACAATAGCTGCCAGAGCAGTTAGCCAATGTGGTTGGCTGAGAAAGTAACCATAGCTAAAGTCTGCCCATAGAATAAAGGTAACCACTAAAATAGCGATACTTGCGCCAAGCCAAGCAGAAGACAGCTTAGCTAGGCAACGACGCAAACCATCGATCAGGTTTTCATACATCTTGTTGATCATAACAGACCAAATTCAGAGCGAAGATCTGGCCCCTGTACGGAGTTAAGATACTCAAAGATATCTCGCATCCTCTGGCTTATGCCAGGGGCTGTGGCTTCTCCGAACCACAATCCCCACTCCACACCATCGCTAGGATCATTAGCCTGTGTATTCTTAATAGCAAAGAGATACACATGACCAAAGCAATCACACATTAGATAGGTAGCCCCAATCTTGTCACCAGGTAATGTATGTGTGCTCAGCATACAGTCGAAGAGATGATTGGGAAATTGTTCCAGAGCTTGCAAATAAATCTCCCGCTGCTCTTCTGTACGCCGCTCCAACCCTCCTTGCGGATAAGCAATGTAGAGGTCACCACCTTTGTGCAAAAACTCCCTCACAATCTGAGCTCGCGAACGCACTGTCAACACCTTATCCATATCAAAAGCAATAGAGGGATCTAATAAACCTTCAGAGGGATCTTCGTTAGGGAGAGTACACAACGGCGTACTAGGGGTAGGAGTATGAATCACACCAGCTAGCTTGCAGATCTCGCCAGATGCTTGTAGATGAGCCATTAGATGCTCCATCACCCCTTGTATTTGAACAAATTTGACGCGCGGCTCACTTGCCGCCGTCTCTAGATAAACACCATGTTGCCTAAGATCCGCCAACAACTTAAACACATCTTCTTTATCGTGGATAGCATCGCTGCCATCAACACAAGCCACTGCCAAATCTAACAATTCGTTGATAAACCGTTGTGGACTCTGCTCCTCTATCGGTTGCGTAGCATTGCATACACCCGATATCGCGAAACAACCTGCCATCCATAACACTACTCCATAACGCACCCATTGCCACAACATGTATCACCGCCTAACCTTTAATAAGTCGAATCCGCAGTATAAAACATGACACCAAGGATTACACGCAGATTTTCTTTATCGGCTATGGACGATGGATAGCATGGACCTCAATTGGAACGTACGTGTTCACCACGGTGTTGTTGCATAATTCAGCACTGAGCCAGTGAGATCAGCAGCAATTTCTGC
>CAMFKD010000091.1 GCA_945957095.1 uncultured Chlamydiae bacterium | reverse complement strand
GCTTATTGCTGATTGGCCATGTACTCAAGAGTACCGACCGCGCTCAACTGCTTTATAACCTCGAGGCGCTGCCATTCATTCGGGAGCAGAATATCAATGACAAAAACCTGATCATCGACGAGCTGCTTCTCCAAACCTATAACCAAATTATCGGTAAAAATTCGTCATGGCGCGGGGTCAGTTTGACGGCGCCATCAGCGGGACGCTTTGTGTTGAATGGCTACTTATCTACTCGTGACCAGGGGGAAAAGCTGTCCGATTATATGGCTCAGAACTTCCCCTATCTTGACTTACTAGAAAAGCGAGTCTTCGTTGAGGAAGATGAGGTTTCTGCCGCTAGAGCTGCCCTTCAAGATCAGGGTTTTAAGGATGTCAACGTCCAGATGAGCGGTGGCGAACTCACCTTGTCGGGCAATATCATCGCCGGCAGAGGGCCCCAGCTAGAAAAAGTGATCGCCACTCTGAAGAAGGATGCTGCGGTTCGCAGCATCAAGAATTATGTCATTGAACTACAGCCCGAAAACTCCGTTGTCGACCTCTCAGATACCTATAAGGTCACTGGTTCTTCTAACCGCGGTGGCCAAACGGTCAACGTCGTGATTAATGGGCGTATCCTCAGCAACGGTGATTTATTAGATGGGATGATGATTACCCAGATTAAAAGGGATGCGATCTTCCTAGAGAGAGAAGGGGTAAAGTACAAGATTGAATATAATAAATAGTTTATGATAAAATAGAGCTAAGGGAAAAGCCGACTGGCGACTGAATTGTTTTACAAAAGGTGTGCGGATGTTTGGATTAGGCGGCAAAGACAAAGGGAAGGGTGGACCAGAAGCTCTATTTGACCTAGAAAAAGACTTAGCTCATGCCTCGAAGCGGAAGGAAGTCCAACAGCGAATCCAAGGTCGTATGTTGCAAATTAAGGGGATGCTAAGGGCTGGTATGTCGCAAGAAGAATTCAATGAATTTGGCCATTTATTGCATGGTTATGCTGCATTACTGAAAGTGGTAGCAAGATTTGGCGTAAAGGAGTAAAATTTAAAGACTCAGCTCAGAGAAAAGCCCTGTACAGCAGATTAGGATTGAGCTAAAGAGAAAGTTTCGATAAATCATCGTTACAAGGTAACTTTGATGACCATGTGCACTCATAATAAGGAAGTTTAGGAGGCCACTATGGCTCAGAATAGAGAAGCCTTCAGCATGGACTTTCTAGTCCAGATTGTCAACGCTGCCACTGTCAGCGCGCAAACGAAGCTGAACGCCATTAAACAACGACGTAGTGCCATCAGCATCGCCGACATGTTTGACATGCAAATGTTGATGAACCACTTATCGCAAATGTCGGAAATGTCGACGGCTATTGTTAACGCAGCCAACTCAGCTATTGTGTCAATGGCTAGGAACGTTAAAGGCTAATCGTTGGCGAAGAAGGCTCTCCCCGGCGCGGCAAAGACGCGCTTGGGAGAGGATCAACGTCGTCGTTTACGCTCGGTCGGATCTTTAGAAGTGTTGGCGTGCTAAATTCGAAGGGGATTGACGTTATGACCGAACAAGATAGGCTTGCAGATTTTAGACACGACTTCGCTTTGCTCATCGAAGCGGGGTTTGTGGCGGTCAAGCAGTTGGATGAGATCAGTTCCAGACGGCTATTTGAAGCAGCACAAGTATTGAAGCCTGATAGTACGGCACCGCAGATTGGTTTAGGCTATATTGCGTTGAACAAGTTAGAGATCAAAGAGGCTTCGGCTCTCTTTGAAGCTGTGGTGAAGCAGGAACCGGATAACTACTTAGCACAGGCCTTTTTAGGAATTTGTTACCTGCTCGTCAAAACAAAGCGCAAGAGGGGCGAAGAGCTCATCAGCGAAGCGAACGAGAAGACAAACGATCCGACTGTGAAGAACCTATGCAGCTTGGCTCTTGAGTGGGCGGAGAAAGATTTAAAAACTCGTGATAATAAGGCGCCCTTTTTCTCCGGTGCTCCAAACGACGAGTCATGAGTGGTGAGAAGAAAGTGATTCATAAGATAGCCTCTTGGAAAGAGAGAGGAGTAACCTATGTCCGAACAAGATAAAATAGAAAAGATTGGCCGTGTCGACCAATCGGTCTCGGGAGCCGAGAAGATCAATAAGTTTGATCATATCGCCCCAAACCGCGAGTACTTTGACCACCTGATGACGCAGAAAGCGGTCAGAGATGAGAACCTTGCTGCCACGGTGGCGGAAGAGGCGAGAAAGCCTTCCCCTATGGAAGAGGCGCAACGCGCGATGACGCGTGTTGAGAAGACGGAGAACAGCAGCCTGAACCAGGTGCTTGCCCAAGCGGAGCAGGCGATAGAAAAAATCGACTCTGTCAAACGCAAGCTCAATACGCCTGACCTCGAACTGAAGAGTTCCGTCCAGAACGTCCTGCGCAGCAAGCTATCCCATATTGATGAAAGCCTCAAAATTGCCCTTTCGAAAGTTGGTGTGGACTATACCCCACCTGATAAGCCACAAGGGCTGGTGACGCCGATCCAACGTTTCCTTGGCTACCTCACCAATGGACAAAACCAGCTAGAAAGTCTGACCCAGCAAGTCAACCAGATGCAGCAGCACAAAGACCAGCTCTCTCCTGCCGCCTTGTTGTCTATTCAACTTAAAGTGGGCTTCATGAACCAAGAATTGGAGTTCTTTAGCAGTCTTCTCAACAAAGCATTGGAATCGACCAAGACGCTGATGAACGTTCAGGTATAGCCGGTTGGACGCGGCATCGTCCGAGATCTGACACCTACGATAGGTGCCTAGAGTGCTCATTAACGCTGTAACAGGAACCAGAGCGCTATGGACCTTGATGAACAATTAGACACCATCTTTGCCAAGCTTGACGACCTCAAGTTGACAACTGTTAACGGCCGTATCACCGAAGTGATTGGAACGTTGATACGTGCTGTCGTCCCTGGCGTGAAGGTTGGCGAGGTCTGCCTTGTCCAGCGCGAAGGCGAACCCTTACGCTGCGAAGTGGTGGGGTTCACCAAGGACGAAGTCCTTCTTTCCCCTCTAGGCGAAATGACAGGTATTGGCCCTTCATCGGAAGTGATCCCAACGCGGATGCCTCTGAGCATTAAGGTAGGTCCGCAACTGCTAGGGCGCGTCCTCAATGGCTTAGGGGAACCCCTAGATGAAGAAACCAAAGGCCCTTTAGTCCTCGACGAATATGCCCCTGTGATTCGTGAACCGCCAGACCCCGTCAAGCGTAAGCGTATCGACAAGCCAATAGAAGTGGGTGTACGTGCCATTGATTCCGTGTTGACGGTAGGCATTGGTCAGCGTATTGGCATCTTTGCCGCTGCGGGTGGTGGTAAGTCGACCTTACTGGGAATGATTGCCCGCAATGCTGTCGTCGATGTCAACGTCATCTGTCTGGTGGGGGAACGTGGACGAGAGTTAAAAGACTTTATCGAAAAAGATTTGGGTCCTGAAGGGCTAAAGCGGTCTGTCTTGATTGTGTCCACATCGGACCAAGCCTCTCAGCTTCGCCTCAATGCGGCCTATGTTGGCACTGCGATTGCAGAGTACTTCCGCGACCAAGGCAAGTCTGTCATCCTTATGATGGACTCTGTCACGCGTTTTGCGCGTGCGCTGCGTGAGGTGGGTCTAGCTGCCGGCGAACCGCCAGCACGGGCAGGTTATACGCCTTCGGTCTTTTCGGTGTTACCGAAGCTGTTAGAGCGTACTGGAAGGTCAGAGACAGGTTCTATTACCGCCTTTTACACTGTCCTTGTCGCTGGTGACGACATGAATGAGCCTGTTGCCGACGAAGTGCGGTCTATCCTCGACGGACACATTATCCTCTCGGCTGAGCTTGCGAGGCAGTACCACTACCCTGCTATTGACGTCCTCTCTTCTGCTAGCCGGGTGATGCCTTCCATCGTCAACAAAGAACACCTGACATTGGTGGGGCAGCTGAAAGAGGTGTTGGCGAACTACAAGAAAAACGAGCTGCTCATTAAGATTGGTGAATACAAGCGAGGATCTGACAAAGCTGCCGACTTTGCTATCGATCACGTCGATTCTGTGAACAAGTTCTTAAAACAGGCTGTGGAAGAGAAATGTTCTTTTGAGGAAGCGATGCGCCTGCTGCGGTCGGCGCTAAAGTAGTGATTGAAGCCTATGGCTGCTAAGATTGAGTATCCGCTCGAAAAAATCATCGACATCAAAAAAAGGCGTGTCGAAGAAGCGGAAAAGAACCTGAAGCTAAAGGAAGAGGCTCTCCAGAAAGAGGAGAACATCTTAAAGGAGAAAGAAGCACAGCGCGACAAAGTCAAGCAGCATGCGGAAGACAAGTTGGCACAATTACGTCATGAAATGGATGCTGGCACCACTACTGATAAGATCATGCAAGCGAAAGTCTATCTGAAGTTATGTCAAGAAAAAGTGATCGTAGAGGAAAAGAAAGTCGCGGAACAAAAAGAACAAGTGGAGCTTGCCAAGAAGAACGTTGAAGTCGCGAAGAAAGAATTACAGCAGCGGCGGCAAGAAGTGGATAAGCTGATAACGCACCGCAAAGACTGGATGAAAGAACGAATGAAGGAACTGGAAGTTGAGGAAGGTCGTGAGCAAGATGAAATTGGATCGCTTATCTTCAACATCCGTAAGCTCCGAGGCTATTAGTCTTATGCCCAAGCAGGGCCATACCAGTTGACCTATAGGTCAGGGTAAAGGAAGGTATATTATGTACGATGCGGATAAATCGATATCGAATGTCAATAAAAACACAAATTACAATGTGTCGGGCTCAGACAACAACCGGCCTTCACGAGCTCCCGATGATCCGGAAGGCTTCAAAAAGACTGTCCAGCGCCGGCGAGACGATTCTAAAGGGTCAGATGACCAGAGTGATCAAAACGATCAAGCAGCGATTAAGAAGCCTCATGGGTTATTTGATCTGACCAGTCCCCAGGCTGTAGGAGAACAGGCGACCCAGCAACCGCCCGCCTCCCCCTTTGCTTTGATGAGCACAGGTGCAGCTAAAGAGATGGACACTGAGAGTGCCGCCGACTTAGCGGGATTACCGGTGAAAAGCGGTGAACAAGGTGATACCAAGATGGGTACTACCGGCTTTGCCCAAGTGCGCGATGATCTGTCTGGACTGCATCAATCCAACATGGACTTTTCGCAAATTGCCAACTTAGGCGAAGGCACAGAAGTATCTGCAGGCACTCATTCGACACTGCAAACACTCATTGACCAAATAGTAGACAAGTTATACACCGTTAAGAACGGTGGTGTCACCGATACTGTAATGACAATCAAGAATCCGCCCATACTGGCAGGCAGTGAGCTCGTGCTGACGGAATATGACATTGCTAAAGGCGAGTACAACATAGCCTTCACAAACCTCACGCAGGCAGGCAAAGCGCTGTTAGACAGCCAGCAAGCCAACTTATTGTCAGCATTAGAGCGGCAAGGATATGTCACACACATCGTCATCACGACGACAGAGCCTTATCGCCAAATAACAGAAACCAACCAAGCACAGCAACAGCACTTTGGCCAAAGGCGTGAAGACCAACCAGAAGAGCAAAAAAAACAGAACCGCCAGCAACAACGCGAAGGCTAATCTCGACCGCTTTTAGCATCAAGTTAAAGGAATGAAAGACAGGTGACTACAACGACTCCCAGCAAACCCTATGAATGGCTTAGGGTCATCGAACCAGAACTGGTTAAGCTACAAGACACCACAGTGATTGGCGGCCCTGACGCCTTTTCATGGGAAAGATTAACCAGCTCTCTTTCTGAACTCCTTGAAATTCCCGACCTAGCCATCCATCCCACGACCAGCACATGGCAAACAGACAAGGAGCTCGCCACCTACATCGGCAGGCATCCTTGGTTGCTAAACGTCTCATTGTCAGCCGTAACAGGATCTGCAGCATGGGTCATGGCTGACAAGGATGTCGCCATCCTCATGGCCGCCCTACTGACGAAGAAGGGAGACCCGCTAGACCATTCAGATAAAGAGTTCCAGACAGGCTTCTTTCGATTCCTCGGCACCGTGTTGACGAATGCCTTGTATGACTTAGGCTTTCAAGGCGATTACGCCATCAGCCTCTTAGACTCCAACGAGGCGCCTAAAGGTCCTGGATTATGCCTTGAAATCGATATCTCCCTCTGCAACACAACAGTGAAAGGACGTCTTGTCGCCACTGAAGAGCTTGTCGAAGCATGGAAGAAGCGATTCACGAGTTCCAGCAGCCAAGCACGCCTTCTGTCGCCAGCAGCGCAGAGCCTCGAAGTCGTCCTTCACCTCGAAGCAGGCAAAGTCACGTTGAAAACTAGCCAACTAAAAACGGTACGTGTCGGCGATGTCATCCTTCTCGATTCTTGTACCGTACTGCCTGATGAAGAGCGCGGACGTGTGATGATGACTTTAAATGGGGTTCCCGTCTTCCGAGGCATGCTGAAACAAAACAAAATCAAAGTTCTCGAATACCCCCTATACCACAAGGTAGATACTCCAATGAGCAAAGAAGAAGAAGGCTTCGAAGAGGAGGCTGAACTCGAAGAGGACGCTGAACTCGAAGAAGAGACAGAATCCGATCTCGGCGAAGAAGAAGAGGAAGGTGCTGTCGATAAGATGCAACCTGCCCCCGCAATCGGAGAGCGCACACGAGATATCCCCATAACGGTTGTCGTCGAAGTGGGTAGAATACAGATGAAGCTCGAAAAGCTCATGCAAATGCAACCTGGCCAACTTCTAGAACTCGAAACCAATCCTGAAGAAGGCGTAGACTTGGTCGTTAATGGCCGCTGTATTGCCAAAGGAGAATTACTAAAAATTGGTGAAGCCCTGGGCATACGCATTTTAGAGCTCAGCAGCTAGCAGATGCTATGACCGATCCTGAATTTCATAAGCAAGATACATTACCGGGATTGAAGAAGCCCCCAGGAACTCACCTCGAGGCTCCTCCTTCCCTACCTAAGAAGATCGGTACCTACCCCATCGAGGGTCTCTACCGCGAAGGGGGCATGTGTTTTCTCTACCTTGCATCGCGTCCCGAAACGCGAGATCCCGTCATTATCAAAGTCCTCAAACCTCACCTTCGCCGCAATCCCGAGGTCATCGCAAAATTCGTCAATGAAGCCAATATCCTCGCTCTCGCCGACCACCCCAATATCGTTCAACTATACGAATATGAAGAAACTTCATCGGAACATTACATCGCGATGGAGTTCATTCAAGGCCAATCACTTCATAGCATCATCGAACACAACCCTGTCTCATTGCGACGTGCCGTAGAGATCATCCTCGAGATCGCCTATGCTCTCTGCCACCTCCATACCCTTGGTGTCATCCACCGCGACTTAAAACCAGAAAACATTTTGATCACTGATCAGCATGCTGTGAAGCTGATTGATATGGGTGTCGCTCAGATGTTATCTGCATCGCATCATAAGACTCCGCAGCCACAGCTAGTGGGCACCCCCATCTACATGAGTCCTGAACAACATAGCAACCCGGAAGAAGTATCTTATGCATCGGATATCTATTCCTTGGGAATCATCGCCTACGAGCTTGTATTAGGTAAGCTAAGCCATGGTCAGATCCATCTAGCTTTGATGCCCAAAGGACTGCAAAAGATCATCGCCAAAGCTCTGCAAAGGCGTGTGGAAGATCGCTATCAAGATGTCGTTGACCTGATTACAGATCTCTCTGCCTACCTCAATTCGGCCAATTTGGAGCGAGAACGAAAAGGGACTGACCAATTAGGCGACCTTTCCATGCATCTTCAGCAAGCCAAGATGCTCATGCTCCCGCTAGCACTGCCTCAATGGCCCGGACTAGATGTTGGGGTCTCCATTCATCGTAGCATTGTTCTCGACACAATCTATTATGACTTCATCACTCTGAGCGATGAACGATATGCCATCGCGATGGTGGAACCCACCAACAAAGGAGTGGAAGGGATTATCGAAGCAGCCATACTTAAAGGACTGATCGCAGCGCTCAGCCGCCTTGCCACAACCCCTTCTAACCTAGCCACGTTTCTCAACGATGTCATCAGCAGCGAGCTGCCAGGCAGAACATTTCTATTTAACTATGCCATGTTCATTCCTTCTCAGCATACCGTAAGCGTCATCTCTTGCGGCCCCTCCCATGTTTGGATAGGCCATCCAGGCCAACAAGACATCTCCAACATCCCCAACAGCAACCCAGCCCTCGGCAGCAGCATCTCTTCTGAACACCAAGAAGTTAGCCTGCCTTGGCGCTCTGGTGACAGCCTCTACATTCTATCCGAAGCCCTCTGTACACCTTCAACAAACCAAATGTTGCAGTCTTTAAGCGATCTGCCACCCCAAAAGCTCACTGACGCTATCATCCGCAAAGCGACGGCGAGCGATCAAGGACCCCTGGAACAAATCCCTCTCTGCGCCATCAGCGTCATGGGATAGGTCAGGAGGGAGGAAGGGAATGAGGAATGGGGAGGGTTACACAGAGAAGACAGAGTCACAGAGGACACAGAGAGGAAGGAAAGTTCTTGACACACAAACGACAACGGCTTTTCTTCCCCTCTGTGACTCTGTCTTCTCTGTGTAACCCTCCCCATTCCCCTCTCCCCTTTGCGTCTTAGCGCCTCTGCAGTCTTTGCGTTAATCTGATCCCTCTCATAACGAGACTGATGGCAAACAGGCCGCATCTTCACCATCTGATCACTTTAAAAAATTGCTTTTAATGCTTAGCCACCTGCCTTCCTGCTGATGTCCATGTACTTTAATTATCCATTTCTGTTATGTTTAGCCTGTTTTACAAAAAATTTATTTTCAACTCTAAGGCAGTATTATGACTTGCACTACTAGCATTGTCTGGATGAAAGATAACATGTCCTTAACAAATCCCTGTTCGATTGACCTTCCCGACAGCAACCTAGTCATCCTTGGATTTATTCAGTCTACCTCCTCTATCGCGATCAAAGTAAAAAACTTGGTTGTGCTAGGCCTGTC
>CAMFKD010000090.1 GCA_945957095.1 uncultured Chlamydiae bacterium | reverse complement strand
CATAAGCTTCCCGGGTGTACGTTGTTGAAGTCCTCATGTTTTATCGCGTCAATTCATAGAAGGCAAGCGAAAGCATTTTCTTGCAGCCATTCCCGCTAATTTCTCCAGCGGGAATAGCTGATTTTCTTGCTTAAAACGATCAGTATTGTTGTAATAATTTCTATTATAATTGCAAATCGGCCTACAGAAGGAGTTTTGGCCATGAATGCATCAGCTTACTTACTGCAATTACCTCATTACGTCCATGTTGTCCATGCTTGCGCTTTCAGCTATGCCATCGTTGCCAGGGCATAATCTAGAGCCTCTATAGCTTGTTCTGCGGTATAGCGTTGGTTTGGATCTGGATTGAGCATCATCTTTAAGAAATCTTGAATTGCTTGTGGTGCTTTTTCTTCATTCCATATCATGTTGTTCCAATCAATGGGAGATAGCCCAGGCGTAAGGCGAACCGCGTTCTCCTTTCTTCTTGAAATAGTTTCAGCAAAATGCCGCAAGCCGACGTATCCTAATTGCCATATATCGAGGCCTTTCCATTGAGTGGCGTCGGACTTGTTCAGTAGGAGTTTTTCAAATTCAGGTGGTTGATGGTGTTGGTGGCCGAATCTATTGGGGCGGCAGAATGCGCCGTTCTTGAGGACTGATCCATTCTCATACTCACTAATGCGGGGCTCGTAGATTGTATTGCCGGCACTATCGGTAAGTTTTACCATACGAATACTTTTGCCTCCCAAGCTACCGTGAACGAAATTAGCGCTGTGCATTGCCTTTACAGCCTTCAAAATCTCCATAAAGAACATCCAGCGTTGCCTTGGGGTTAGCTTTTGGGAGCTTAGCCCCCTATCAGATACTGTTCCCAGGTTTGTCAGTTCCAACACAGCTAGGTCGGGCTTATTAGGTAGTCGGTTAGGATGGTTTGATTGGGTGAATTCGATGACGGCTTGAACATAGGGAACCCCAGCCTCTTTTAGTCGTGAATAGACTCTACCCTGTCTGCTAGCTAACCAAAGTGTATCTTGAGTGGGTTCTGCATAGGCATCGCGTCTAAGGTATTTCTGGCAGACTAAGTCGTGTCCCTCTTTCATGATACGCATGGAGAGCGACTCTATTCGGTGCGTATGCCTTACCAGCACAGTCTTTGAGGGGCTGAAAAACTTTCGGTCTTGGTTTTTGAAGTGTACATACCATGTGCCATCTTCTCCGCGTTCCATATCGCGTGGGAGTCTCGTTTGAGTGCGATCGAGATAGGTATCTGTATACTCTGTGCCTCGCCACTTGCCTGTCGTCAGAAGCGATAGAACTGCTGCGGCTTGAATACATGCTTTTTTGGTTCTTAAGTTGCCGAAAGAACGGAGATCCATAGCAAGCCGCTGAAGTCGGCTACTTGCCTCAGCTGGTATCTCTCGAATGGCGGCGCCTATGTCTGTTTTACTTTTGGTTAGTCGTTTGATGGCGCGCATCACCTTGCGCTCATGCGCGCTTCTTACTCTAAGATGTTCATTGTCGTGAGTTTTAACGGGCGGAATGATCGGAGGATGTCCACTTTCTGAAGTCGAATGCGAACCAACAACAACAACGGCAGCGTTCATAAATCAACCTAAATAAGTCATGTTTGTTTGAGGTAGCATAAAATTATATTGTTAAGGTTGTGTAAAGATGTTCTCGGTGAAAGAGGTGAAGCAGGCCTCCTCTTTTTCCAATTTCTTGTCTAAATGGCTCTTTCCCTCGATCTTTGTTGTGTAATAGCCCTCACAAGGGAATTACGCAACAATGTGTGTGAAAGCATTTTCTTGCCTAAAATCGCTATTATTGTCATAATGTACCCTACCTATAATAGGCCTAAAGAAGGAGTCTTGGCCATGAATGCATCAGCTTATGTCCCGCATGACTATCAACAAACCTTTAGTCGTTGTTCCTTTTCTTCTCTTCCCTCCCTCCTTTCTCTTCTCCTTAGCGCCTAGCCGCTAGTTTTTTCGTTATCACATGTTTTGTTCCGTTAACTCGCTGAAGTGGCTCGTAGCTATTTCGTAAATATTTTTTTGGAATCATAAGAGATGAACACCATCATTGAAAAAATATGGGATCATCATGTCGTCGAACAACGACATGGTTTCCCGGACATCTTGGCCATCGACCTGCATTTGGTGCATGAGGTGACCTCACCACAAGCTTTTCAAGCGTTGAAAGAAAAAGGGTTGCCTCTTTGGGATTCACATCGGACGTTGGCTACTGTCGACCATAATGTTCCCACACAGCGTGAGGGGACATTCATTCATAACCCTATTTCCAGGCATCAGATTGAGACATTGCGTCAGCACTGCCACTCTTTTGGGGTTCCCTTGTTGGACAGGGGAAGCGGACGTCAGGGGATTGTTCATGTTGTCGGACCTGAGTTGGGATTAACTCAACCTGGCATGACGATTGTCTGCGGGGATAGCCATACGTCCACTCATGGGGCCTTTGGGGCATTAGCCTTTGGTATCGGCACTTCCGAGGTGGCACATGTTTTGGCGACTGGATGCCTATTACAGAAGAAGCCTAAGACTATGCGCGTTACTTTTCATGGGGCGATACCTGCTGGCGTATCGGCAAAAGACATCATCTTAGCGCTCATCCGTCAGATAGGGGTCGATGGCGGCACAGGCCATGTGATCGAGTACTGTGGCGAATCGGTACGCAGACTGTCTATGGAACAGCGGATGACCATCTGCAATATGAGTATTGAGTGCGGCGCTCGCGCTGGGTTGGTGGCTCCTGATGACGTGACTTTCGCTTATCTCCAAGGCAGAGCAGGGGCTCCAAAGGGCGATCATTGGAAGCAAGCTGTCCGTCATTGGAGTCAGTTTGTATCAGATAACGGGGCCATCTATGACAAAGAAGTCAGCATTTCATTAGAACAACTGGTCCCGATGGTCACATGGGGCATCAATCCTGAGCAAACCATCGGTATCGACGCTTGTGTGCCGAATCCTTCTGATTTGCCGATTCAAGCAAGGCAGATGGCAGAGAAGGCTCTAGATTATGTGCAGTTGACCCCAGGACAGTCTATAGAAGGGGTTCCCATTGATTATGTATTCATAGGCTCGTGTACGAATGCTCGTCTCTCTGATTTGCGCATGGCTGCCGCTGTCATGAAAGACCGTGAGGTGGCTCCTGGGGTTAGAGTCTTGGTCGTGCCAGGATCGGAAGCTATTCATCGTCGCGCGATTGAGGAAGGAATAGCGGCTACTTTCATCGAAGCGGGAGCGGAGTATCGCTTGCCAGGTTGTAGCATGTGCTTAGCGATGAATGATGATCGAGTTCCACCCGGTATGCGCTGTGCTAGCACAAGCAACCGCAATTTTATCGGTCGGCAAGGACCTGGTGCGATTACTCATTTGATGAGTCCTGCGATGGCAGCTGCTGCAGCCATTACAGGATGTATTACAGACGTTAGACGTTTATTAGGAGGAAGCCATGAATAGCATCTCATCACACATCATCCCTATTTGTCGATCGCATGTCGACACAGATCTGATTATTCCTGCCGAGTTTCTTCGTTCTGTATCTAGGCAAGGCTTTGGCCAACATCTCTTTGCACGTTTACGGGCTGCGGACGAGGCCTTTCCTCTTAACTTACTAAAGTATCAGGGTGCTAGCATCATGGTGGCGGGTGAGAACTTTGGCTGTGGCAGTTCACGCGAACATGCTGCCTGGGCACTGGCCGATTGGGGCATCCGTGTCATCATCGCTGCCAGCTTTGCTGACATCTTTCATCAGAATGCCCTCAATAATCAGATCTTGCCTATCGTCTTACCCGAGCCTGTCATTGCTAAGATATTTGAGGAAGAAGCGCGATCTGACTTCTATCAATTGACGGTGCACTTGGCGGATCAGACAGTCACTGTGTCTTCAGGTGCCATCCATTCCTTTACGATTGACCCGTATCGCAAGGAATGTTTGCTCAACGGAATGGATGATTTCGATTACCTACTGTCCAAGCGTTCTTCAATCGAAGAGTATGACGCTAAGACACGTCATCTGCGTTTCTTCGATACCTCGCTGGTTTCACCATCCAAAACATCGGAGGCATCATGAAGAAGTCTATTGCTATATTAGCAGGAGATGGCATCGGCCCAGAAGTCATGGCACAAGCAGTGAAGGCCCTACGTGGCATTGAACAACGATTTGGCCATCAGTTTATTCTTCGTGAAGCATGGGTAGGTGGGGCAGCATGGGAACGCTATGGCGGTCACTTCCCCCTTGAAACCCAGAGCATTTGTGAAGGTGTCGATGCGATTCTATTCGGCTCGGTTGGAGGACCAATTTCTGAGCAGACCTATGAAAAATGGAAGGATTGCGAACGCAACTCCATTTTGCGGATCAGGCAGCACTTTGGCTTTCAGGTTAACATGAGGCCGATTAGGTCTTATCCATCTCTTAAGCATCCTTTAGGTTGGATGCACGTGGATTTGCTTTGTATCCGTGAATTGCTCGGCGATGTCTACTTCGGAGATCATCGTTTAGACGTTATCGACGGGATAAGAGTCGCTTCAGATGCCATGGTATACGACGAAAAGAGCATTACAACGGCCGCCTACGCTGCTTTTGATGCCGCTAGGGGACGTCGTAAGAAAGTGACATCTGTTGATAAAGCCAATGTTTTGGCTTGCAGCCGGTTGTGGCGTGAAATCGCGACTGAAGTGTCTATGCACTATCCTGACGTACATCTGGAACACATGTTGGTTGATAATTGTGCGATGCAACTCATCCGTAATCCCTCTTCTTTTGATGTTTTGCTCATGCCAAACATGTTTGGGGATATCTTGACAGATGAAGCAAGCGTCTTGGCTGGTTCTCTGGGCATGCTGCCGTCGGCAAGCCTCAATAGCGAGGGCCTAGGTCTTTATGAACCCTCTTCTGGAAGTGCTCCAGATATCGCCGGAAAGGGAATTGCAAATCCCATCGGACAGATACTGTCGGTTGCTATGATGCTTGAATATTCATTTGGCATGCATGAAGAGGCTCTTATTGTCAGAGAAGCTGTTGAAAAATGTCTAGAGGTAGGATACCGCACCCCAGACATCGCCTCGCTTGATGATAGGAAGAGGGCTGTGACGACAGAGGAATTAGGGAATCAAATGTATAAAATAGTAATGAACGAAGATTAATCATGATAAAAATATTCGATACAACATTGAGAGATGGGGAGCAATCGCCAGGTTTTGCGATGACCATCGAACAGAAGGTCACCTTAGCCAAACAATTGGAAAGGTTGCGGGTTGATGTCATCGAGGCAGGATTTCCCAATGCCTCTCCTGATGACTTCGAAGCAGTGAAAGCTATTGCTGAGATGTGTCAACAGGTGGAAATTTGTGCTTTGGCGCGTTGTCATTCGAACGACATACAGGCTGCCATCGAAGCTTTGCAGGTTGCTAGTAAGCCGCGGATACACGTCTTCATTGCCACCAGCGACATTCACTTGCAGCATAAACTCAAGATCACACGTGAACAAGCAATCGAAAGAGCTGTTGCAGGAGTGTCGATGGCACGTGCCTTTACACCTCTTGTAGACTTTTCACCTGAAGATGCGACGCGATCTGATCGGGAATTTTTAGTAGAAATACTAACAGCGGTTATCGCTGCTGGTGTAGATACCATCAATATTCCTGATACTGTGGGGTATATGACACCACAAGAATATGGAGAATTGATCGCTTATCTCCGTGCACATGTGGCAGGCATTGAGCGTGTCATCATCTCAACGCACTGTCATAACGACTTAGGTCTCGCCGTTGCTAACAGCTTAGCTGGCGTTTTGCAAGGGGCTAAACAGGTGGAATGCACGATCAATGGTATCGGTGAGAGGGCTGGTAACGCCTCATTGGAAGAGGTCGTCATGCTCTTGAAAACACGACGAGACCTATATCAGGTATCCACTCAAGTTGATACCACCCAGTTGTTAGCCACTAGTCGTCTGTTGTCAGACATCACAGGACAAGATGTACAGGCAAACAAAGCGATTGTCGGTAGGAACGCTTTTGCCCATGGTGCAGGCATACATCAGCATGGCATGGTGTCTGAACGCTCTACCTATGAGATCATGCGGCCAGAAGATGTAGGGTGTGCGACAACACAGATCTACTTGAGCAAGCATTCTGGCAGACACGGCTTAGCACATCGTCTAAAGGCATTAGGCATTGTTTTGTCACCAGAAGAGATGGATGAAGGGTTCCCTCAGTTTAAGGCATTAGCTGATCGCAAGAAGCAGGTTGACGACAGTGATCTTATGCAGTTGTTTGGAACAGGATAGCTTGTTATTACAGATTGAAATGAAAGGCTTTTTCGAGCAAGCTTGTCATAATGGACATCGTCGATCATGACAAGCTTGCGCTTTCAGCTATGTCATCGTTACCAGAGCATTATCTATAGCTTCTATCGCTTGCGCTGCTGTGTAGCGTTGGTTTGGATCTGGATTAAGCATCATCTTTAGGATGTCTTGAATTCCTTTTGGTGTCTTTTCTACATCCCATCTCACATGCTTCCATTGAATTTCCTTTGATCCCTTCACAAGTTTGTGGCGCTTGCCAGTCATTTTACTTCTGGTGGGTTTGACGTCAGCAAAGCGAAGCAAGCCTTGACACCCCATCGCCCAAATGTCACCTTTCTTCCACTGGTCTAACGTAAGTGTGACGGGTTTTCTGCGAGGTCGATAACGGATAAGTGTGGTTTGCTTGCTAGAAGGACGCTCAGGAGGATAGTAGAGGCGCATACCTGTATAGGGCTTACGAGGGGTACCGTCTAGAGATTGTGTGCTACCGCCATATTCGTCAATGCGTGGTTCATAAACCACATCTCCATTGCCATTAGTAAGCTTTATCACAAATAGTCCATGGCCAAGATTGCCGTGCACAAACCCCTCTCTATGCATAGCATCGACAGCTACTAAGGCTTCTCGAAATAGCATCCACCGTTGTTTTGTCGTCAGTTGCAGCGAGTTTAACGTCTCGGCTGATATACGTTCTAAGCTGGCCGGTCCCAAGATAAGGCTTGGTTGTGTCGTGTGGGTTCCCGTCCTAGATTGATTGAATTGGAGGACAGGCTGAAGATAAGGAATATTGGCCGCTTTTAGCGTTTGAAATATTCTTTCTTGTCTCTTCAAAAATCGGATATCTTCCCGCCAACGACGATCAGAAACGAACAAGGGGTATTTTTGTATTACCAATCTGTGACAATCAGCTGATACGTACATAGATCGAGACGTCACTTCCCTATGTGTTTCGTATAGAGCTGTTTTAGAGTTGTTAAAGAATCCGATGTCACGCATTTTGAAGTGTATGTACCAACCGGTACCATTTTTTTCTTTTTCGATATCGCGAGGCAGCCTCGCGATATAGCCCTTAAGGTAGTTGTTTTGAATGTCTCGTTCAAATAATTCACCAGTCGTAATGAGTGACAAGACTCCCGCGGCTTGGATACAGGCTTCTTTACTTCTCATATTGCCAAAGGAACGGAGATCCACAGCAAGGCTTTGAAGGCGTTCAGGGGAGTTTTGTTGTAATGCTGCTACAGTATGTCCAACGGGTGTGTCTTTGCCTGACAATCGATCGATGACACGTGCGATCTTCTCATGGCCACCGTATTTTATCCTTAGGTGTTCATAGTCAGGTATCCATTTCTGGAACACATGAGGACCATCCGATTCTGAGTTAGATGTACTGGAGGCTTGGGTGATAACAGGTATCATTGGTTTAGGCCTCGGTTAAGTATTATGTTTCAGTTATGCCATCGTTGCCAAAGCGCAGCTTCTCAAAAAATCCTGGCGTGCTGACCTGCTGCGCTGGCCATTCTGGGCTTTTCGCTCCTCAGAAATAGCTGACGCTATTCCCTCCTCGCGAACCACCCAGAATGTCTCAGATCGCTAGGTCATCACGTGCCAGGACTTTTTGAGAAGCTACACCAAAGCCTTCGCCTTCTATCTTACAATTATGTTCGGTCTATCGGCGGCAAACCCGGCACGACATCAGGTGGAATGTACTTGTATTTTTCTCCCTGCCCATCAATAACATAAGAACCGGCGCAGTTGGCTTGGGGTAACCTCGGGTCATAGAGCTGGGTCCCTTCGCAGAAACAGAATTTAACAGGAAGCGCTCCCTTTTCCCAAATTGTGTAAGCAGTACCATGTAATTTGCCGTTTTTCAAATTGCCGATCAATACAGGGTAAACCTCTTGGCCCTCTTTAGGAACAATACCGAAGGTAGCTGCTTGCAAAGAAGATGCTAGAACAGTGACCGGACCTTCCTTCATACCATCTTTGGAGGCAAACTGTGCGCAGGGATAAACCGATGTCTGAGGCCACGAATTGCAAGCTTCTAGGCGTTCAAACAAAGCAGACGCCGGCTTATAGATATCGAGCCAGCACGAAGATGGGTTGACAATGACTTCGCCATACGCCGACGAAGAGCCTCGATAACTATGCGTATCATTAGGAGCTTTGAGCTGTTCATGCCCAACTTCTATACATAATTGCCTGTAGTCACAACCGCTGTCTTTAGCGGAGCCATCGGCAGAATCCCTTATATCCTGTTTATCATCATTTAGATCTTGCTTACCGCTATTATGGGTGAAGGGAAGAAAACCCTTGTAGTAAGCCAACAGAGTACCCGTTAGTACGATACCAACCGCTCCGCCGAGAGTATGGATAATAGCACGATTTGCCTGGTAGTTTTCCCTTATCTTCCCCCATAAGCTCAACACAGGCTGAGTTACCCCAGTTTCCTTTATTGCAGGCTTAGGCTCTAGGTTGTTTGTGGTAGCATCAGACTTGCAATCACCAACTTTTTTTAGCATCAAATCACCATATAAATGAATAAAAATAACACTCGCATTATATCTAATAGATCAGTTTACAGCAATTTCAAACAAACAATAGAGTGTAAACAAAAGTGTTGGTAACTCTAGGCGGCAGGGCACTCCCCTGAGGTAACTTCTCAAAAAGTCCTGGCGCGCTGACCTGCTGCGCTGGCCATTCTGGGCG
>CAMFKD010000089.1 GCA_945957095.1 uncultured Chlamydiae bacterium | reverse complement strand
AGCTCTTCCAGGATCATTTCTTCAAGCTCTTCTAGTCCCGCTCCAGTCTTAGCCGATACCTGAACGGTCTTCGGGTAGATCGTCCGTAAGCGGGCAGCCATGCTACCGGCACCTTCGACGTCTACTTTGTTCAGCACAGTGATCACGGTTTTATCACCAGCTCCTAGCTCTTCCAACACCTCGACTGTCGTAGCCGCCTGCTCAACAGCAGCAGGGTTGCTGGCGTCGATGATATGAAGAAGGATATCGGCATACACAGCTTCTTCCAACGTGCTGTGAAATGCCGCCACAAGATTGTGAGGGAGCTTACGGATGAAGCCGACGGTGTCGATGAGCAAGATTTCTTGGTTGTTGCGCAGTTCAAACTTACGGGTAGTGGTATCTAAGGTGGCAAAGAGCTTGTCTTCAACGAAGACGCCTGCATTAGTCAAGGCATTCATAAGAGTCGATTTACCGGCGTTGGTATAGCCTACCAAGCTGCAGATAGGGATGCTAGAACGCATTCTAGCACTACGGATAGTGTCGCGGTGGGCGTTGACATCGACTAAGAGATCTTGCAGCCTATCGATACGCCGTTTCAGCAAACGTCGGTCGATTTCGATCTGCTTTTCCCCTTCGCCCTTAAGATAGGCGCCACCGCCTCCTGCTCCGCCGGTACCTGCCTGCCTTGACAGGTGCGTCCAGAGCCGCTTTAAGCGCGGCAACTGGTACTTCACACGGGCCAGCTCTACTTGCAAACGCGCTTCACGGCTTTGGGCTCGTTGGGCAAAGACCTCCAAGATTACCTCACAACGGTCTATTACGGGAATGCCAAAGATCTTTTCCAAGTTGCGTTGTTGGGCTGGTGTGATCTCATCATCAAAAACGATCACATCGACATCGAGTTCCTCCGCTCGTAGTCGTAGCTCTTCTAGCTTTCCTGTCGTCAGCAGAGTTGCTGCAACATACTTACGTAGCTGGCAGACCATCTTATCTACGGTCTCGAGACCGTAGGTCTTCACTAACAATTCCAACTCATCGATGTGGTCGATGGCGACGTTTTTTGCGATTCCCATTTTAGGTGTCGTGACCAGCAAGGCACGGCGTATCCCCGATGGGGGGCCTTTCAACTCAATATTCACTTCATCCGTGTCGGGCATCCCAATTCCTTCATTAGTGATAGTCAAATGTGATCTCTAATCCATCATAGGCAAGACGTACGTGTGGTGGGAGATAGGCGTTCGTCTTCTCGTGGTCGAGATCATGTGCGATGTGTGTCAACCAGGTGTGGCGCGCACCAACTTTTTCGGCAAAGGCCACTGCCTCATCGACAGTAAAGTGCAGATGCGATGGCGTATAGCGTAGGGCCGTTAGAACGAGAGTAGTGACACCGGCCAAGTCTTCGAAGATAGTCTCAGGATAACGGCGGATGTCAGAGATATAGGCCATGTCGCCAAAGCGAAAGCCATCGACACGCATGCCAGCTTGCTCGTAGCTGGTGTAGCCGATGGTCATCCCGACAAAGTCTACCTTGCCGCGCTCGGCAGGCAGCTGATGGATATCGAAGCAGGCCACCAACCCTTCGACGCGCTTATCCTGACCAAAGATGTAACCGAAGCGCTTAGCGACATCGTCATAGGTGTCGTTCGAGAGCAACAACGGAATGGGAGCTCCCTTGTACAGATAGAACAATCGCAGCTCATCTAGCCCTGCAACATGGTCATTGTGTGCATGAGTCAAGATCACTCCGTCAATCGTCCTAAGTCCATAACGCAAGGCTTGCTCCCGCAAATCAGGACCAGCCTCAATCAACAACCGCTGGTCACCCAACGTCACCAACGCCGACGGCCTTAATCGCTTGTTGTGGGGCATCTCTGAGTGACATACGGCGCAGCTGCAGCCGATGACAGGAATCCCCATCGACCCACCAGTACCTAAAAACTGTAACACACCTTGTTTCATTGCTGACTTGCCGTAAAGAGAGAGAGGACTTTTTCGTAGATAGCGGGATGGTAGAAATAGGCCCATTCGCCTGAGGCAGCTGTCGTTCCTTTCAGTTCAACCCTATATAAGTCGCTGTCAGGAACAAAATAGGTCTCTTGAAAGGCTTTGACAGGCCCATTGGCTGGGTCAGGACGAACCCAAACAGTCAGCCGTGCTGGATGGGGATGGCGAAAATGGGCTGCCACAGTCTCATCAGCTGTCACCAGGCTCCAGTCACCTTCGATCAAATCCCAAAATCTCTGGTAGACCTCTGGCTCTACCTTAACTGTTTTCCATCGGGATGCCAGCTTGTCGAAATACCTAAAGTCCACATCTTGGAAGACATGACGTGCAGGCGGCAAGCCCCCTCCCTGAGGTTCGCTATACACCATCGAAGCGAGCACTTCTGGCGCTAACAATACTTTGTGAGAGTGGTAGCGTCCCGACGGACTATAAAAATAGACCATCACACCGACTAGAACGCAGGCCGCTACCACACCAGATAGCAAGACCACAAGGAAATCGCGGATATCTGATCGCTTACGCGTCTCTTTTTTTTTCGCCACACCAGGACCTCAACTCATCGTTTGCTACTGACTACAGACCCTCGAGGTGGTTAAGGAAGGCTTCGCCGACCGGGAAAGAACTAGGGATTTTCTTCGCCCTGCGCTCTGGGAAGAGAGCCAAAATCTTATTAGCCAACACCTTACCAAGCTGAACACCCTCTTGGTCAAAGCTATTGATATCCCAGATGAAACCTTCAAAGACCACCTTATGCTCGACGTAAGCAAAGAGTGCGCCTAGAGCAAATGGCGTCAATTGCTTACCTAGCAAGATATGGCTAGGTCGATTGCCAGGAAACACCTTGTTAGGGTTATCGCTTTTTTTGCCAGTAGCAAGAGCTAGGGCCTGCGCAAATAGGTTAGCAAGGAGCTTTTCCTGCGACGTTGTCCCTTGAACGTCTAGGTCTTGTCCGTAGGCCGACTCTTTAAAACCTACTAACTCAAGAGGCACAGGGTCTGTCCCTTGGTGGATCAGCTGATAGAAAGAGTGTTGAGCGCTAGTGCCTGGCTCGCCCCAGACGATCGGGCCAGAATCAAAATCTAGGGAGCGCCCATGCTTATCAATGCGCTTGCCATTCGATTCCATGACGACCTGTTGGATATGGGCTGGAAAGCGAAATAAGCACTCCGAATAGGGCACAAAGGCTAGCGTTGGATGGCCGAGGAAGTTGTGGTTCCAGATGTCCAAAAGGGCCCCTAGCAACGGTAGGTTTGTCTTAAGGTCGTTATTGCGAGCCGTCTTGTCCATCGCGTGGGCTCCTTTTAAGACCTCCCACAACACATCATAGCCATAGGCAAAAGCAAGCGTGAGGGCACCACCCATTGAAGTGCCGGAGAAACGACCACCTACATAGTCCCACATGTAGAAGCATTCTAGATAGCGAGAGGGGTCATCCATAGGACTCCCCTTTCCTGTGACGCTGATGAATTGCTTGTTGGCATCCAAGCCCTTGGCGGCAAAGCGCTCACGCAAGAAACTTTCATTAGAAACGGTTTCCAGCGTCGAACCAGACTTAGATACGACGACGACGAGGGTTTTGGCGAGGTCGACATCGCGTAGCACCTGAGCCATGGCGTCGGGGTCGATATTGCTGACGAAGTGCACACGATGACCTGGGCGACGCAGATGCTGCAAGGCGAGGTAAAGAGCTTTAGGTCCGAGATCTGACCCACCAATCGCTACAGCGACCAAATCCGTATACTTCTTCTGAGCTTCAACCTGCTCGATGAACTTCTTCAGTTTAGCGTGTTCTGCAGCTGCTAGCTTAGCCGCCTCTGCTGCTTTGGGCGCTGTGATGGGATCGTCGAAGAAATCACGCATAGCAGTATGAAGGACTGGTCGATTCTCGCTTGGATATCCTTCAATAAAGTTGAGCACTTCGCCAGCCTGCATACGGTGCATCTTGTCGACGGCCTGAGCCTCGTCCGCTAACTGCTTAAGTGCCTCCATGACCTCTGGCGTGACACGCTCTGTTGCATAAAGGAATTTGTAACCACAAGCATTAGACACCAGAGAAGCGACGCGCTGTGGTGTGATCGCACCTTCGGCCGTCATATCAAAAGGCTGCTCAGCTAACCGCGATAGCTTCTGATAGGCTTTGTAGCGGGGAAATTGCGTTGCAGTCGATACGGCCGTTCCTGTAGCATTTGTCGCAACCATTGGCTATCTCCTTGTGAAAAGTTTTGCCCTATCATCAACGATACTCTTCATTTTTGCAACGGAAGTTCCCGATTCGACCACAGGTGCACGGTGCCGCCGGCGGCGGAGAAGCCCTGTAGCTTGCGCTGTAGCAATGGGTTTATGCTACTAGCGATGACGATTAACTCATCGAGTCCATCCCATTCGGCTGTCAGATACTCTTCCGCCACGACACGGTAAGGTTTTCCTGACTGCTGCAAATGAGCTAAAGCGGCGTCGAGTTCAAGATTATAGCAAGCGACTGCCGATGGCAGGCAAAGCCCCACCAGAGCAGGCGATGACGCGATACTAGGGATTTCCTTTCTCCCTAGGTTGCCATATAAAGATGTGCTGTCCCATCCCAGCGATGTGATAGGCAAGACTGCTCCTTTGACAGCAAGGAAGAAGCGTTCCCAGCTGTCGCGATGCAGTATCTGCAGCAGATGACGCAATGACGCATAGCCTGACCCATCAAGGAGAAGGTAAGGCTGAAGACTTCCTGGCAACCCCGCGACTAGTTTACCTAAATATTGGGCACAGCAATCCCGACAATAGAGACGCGTCAATTCATCCTTATTTCCATCTGGATAATTCGCGAGATGATGGGTGAGGAATGCACGCAGTTCTGTGCTCCAAGGGAAATGGCGGCTGAAGTCTGCTGTTCCCCGATAGAGAGCTATCCCCAAGGTGTCATCGACAAACTCAGGCCAGATTTCTGTGCTGAAATGGCCCAGGGATAGCCGTAATGCGTGTAATTGACTCTCTTCAGACAATGGTAACAGCAGCCGTGAAAAGAGCCCTAGATCCATATCCCACAAGATCTTTAAGCCATTATCGCGATGTTGCTTCGCTGCCGCTAGCACAGAGCTCCAGTTAAGGTCGGAGCGCATAGTGCCGTCAAGAGGAATCCTGACTGCGTTAAACCCCTTAGGTACCTTTTCAAAAGGACCAGCGTCGAAGATAGAAGGAACAAAGAGCTCGCCA
Source organism: uncultured Chlamydiae bacterium (assembly GCA_945957095.1). Taxonomy (GTDB): domain Bacteria; phylum Chlamydiota; class Chlamydiia; order Chlamydiales; family JAJFMA01; genus CAMFKD01. The sequence continues at coordinate 3,867 of CAMFKD010000089.1, read as the reverse complement.
CAGTACGAGTAATGTGGGTAGTCAAACAGCAGCGTGCTTTCACACGCAATGGATTCTTCAGTCATGGGATATTGCCGCGGTTAGAACAAAGCGGTGGTAGCGGATTGTCTTACCTTGACCTCGCCACAAAGAATCAAAATAGGAACCGCCGTAGTTGGGCCACTCTGTCGCATAAAAGGGATCTGCAAAAGCGGATTGAAAGGATGGAAATGGGGCAAACTCCGCAATCAACTGCTCAGAATAATCGACATCATCCGTGACAACCGTGACAGCGCCTCCAGGATGTAAGATGCGTTGCAACTCGTTAATGAAAGGTCCTTGTAATAGACGATGCTTAGCATGCCGTTTTTTAGGCCATGGATCGGGAAAGTTCACATACACATCCTGGACCGACTGCGCAGGGATGTAACGCTGCGTTGTCACTAAAGCTTCCCCATTCACCACCATCAGGTTGTCGAGATTGAGGTTATGAATCTTTGACCACACCTTGCGAACCCTTTCGAAGCGCATTTCGACCCCTAGCCAGTTGCAGCTAGGATCTTGCTGCGCTTTAGCCGCTATCCAGGTGCCATTGCCACAGCAATACTCGATCACTACAGGCTTGTCATTCCCAAATAGCTCTGGGCTGTGCCATCCAGGAAACACAAAAGCCTCGTCACATGCGCGATAACGAGGGACATGCCAGATTCTATCGTGAATCATCACGCGTCTTTCATTTCCAAAAGGAACAATAAGATCTTTGGGTTTCATCTACTAGACCGCTAGAAATTATAGTTAGGGAATAGTATACTCGACTTCAAGCTTTTGTGGAGAAGAAAATGATTGGGCGCAACGATCCCTGTTGGTGTGGCAGTGGACAAAAATGGAAGAAATGCCACTACCCCAAGTTGCCGCCTCAAGATGCTCAAACAGTAAGGGATGAGTACCACAGTAAGTACGGCATCCTCATCAAAACACCCGAACAGATTGAAGGGATCCGCCGAGCAGGCCATCTAGCCGCCAAGATACTAGAAGCGACGTGTACGATGGCTAAAGAGGGAGTGACAACGTTAGAGTTAAATGACCTCGCCCATCAGATGCATCTTGACGCCGGGGCTAAACCCGCACCTTTGCATTATGGAGAACCTCCCTTCCCCAAAAGCGTCTGTATCTCGCTGAATGATGTCATCTGCCATGGAATTCCTGATCACACTCAGCTGCGCCAAGGTGATATCCTCAACATCGATATCACAGCTATTCTGGATGGCTACTACGGCGATTGCAGCCGCATGGTCTGCATTGGTGAGGTGGACCCCGAACGGCGATTAGTCGTCGACGTCGCCTATGAATGCTTGATGCGTGCTGTCGCGATTGTCAAACCAGATATCCCTGTGTCTGCAATTGGTGACGTCATCGAAGGTTATGCCGAAGCACATGGCTGTTCCGTCGTTCATCAATTCGTCGGGCACGGTGTCGGTGTCGACTTTCATGAAGGCCCCCAAGTCCCACACTGCCGGAACACGAACAGCATCCGGTTGGTGCCCGGGATGACCTTTACCATCGAGCCGATGATCAATGCGGGTGTTGCCGATGCTGTGGTTGATTCCAAAGACCGCTGGACTGCGAGAACCCGCGATGGCAAGCCAAGCGGCCAATGGGAGCACACCTTACTCGTCACCGAAGAGGGACACGAGATTCTAACTCCTTGGAATTGCTAAACCAAGTCTAAAAACCTTTACCCCAAGAATAGGGCTGTGATACCATAGAGGCTTGAGCTGGGTATTTGACACATCGGCAGTAATTTGAGTGAGAGATCATGGAAAGAATCAGTCCTAGAGTTGATATCGCATTCAAGAAGATTTTTGGCGTCGATGAAAATAAGGACTTACTGATCTCTCTTATCAACTCCATCGTTGGGGAAGAAGATCAGGTCAAGGAGCTAACTCTCCTGAATCCTTATAATCCCAAGAACTTCAAGCAAGACAAACTCTCCATCCTAGATATTAAGGCTAAAGGAAAAGACGGTAAAAGATTTAATATTGAAATTCAGATTAGTGACGAGGCTGACTATGATAAAAGAGCACTCTATTATTGGGGAAAGCTCTACACAGAACAGTTAAAGATCACGGAAGACTACTCTCTTCTCTCTAAAGCCATTGGCATCCATATTCTCAATTTTACCTCCATTCCCCACATCGCCAAGTACCACAATGTGTTTCACATCACGGAGAAAGAAACAGGTACCCTGTATTTCAAAGATTTAGAGCTTCATACGATTGAATTAAAAAAATTTTCAGAAAATGCCCTTGAAGAACTGGTCGACATCATCGCAAAAGTCACAAATTCTCTGGATATGTGGGTGGCCTTTTTGACCCGTCATGATCTGCTGAACAAGGACCACCTCCCCTTAGCACTGGATAGCCCTGTCCTAAGAAAAGCTCTGGATGTGCTGGATGTCATGAACTTCGGCGAAGAGGAAAGGGAAGTCTATGAAGGCCAACTCAAATGGCTCAGGATAGAAGCCAACACTCTTAAAAAGTACGAAGCCAAGGGTTTTGAAGAAGGTATAGCAGTAGGCAAAGCTGAAGGTAAAGCCGAAGGCATTGCAGTAGGTAAAGCCGAAGGCATGGAAGAAAAAGCACTAAAAGTAGCAAAAGAACTCATTGTTAAGGGGATGACGCTCGAAGAAGTGTGCAGAATCACTGAGCTAAACATAGATGTTATTCAGAAATTGTCAGACGAAGCTATCGTCGCTTCAATCACCTAAGCCTCTCGGTGTTTTTATCCTTCCATGTTACCTAAAGACTACTTTAACCAGAGAGAAGTCGTCGGGAAATGGCCGATCAAGGTTAAGCTCCCGCGAAAAAGCAACGATTCTTTCGATGTCGTCGGTGCCATCAGGAACGCGCTTTGTCATCACTTTAACAAGGTCTTCTAGGGCAAAAGTCCTGCCTTCGGTCAACTCAAGTTCATACACTCCATCGCTAAAGATAAAGAGCTTGTTGTAGGATCCAACAGTCACTTCTTCTGTGACGAAGGTAGCTTTAGGCAAGCCACCTACCACCAACCCTGCAGTCTTCAATAATACTGTCTTGGCTGTGTCTGCGCTGTCTCCCGTGATGAGGACAGCGGGAGGGTGCCCGCCAGAGGCATAGGCTAGCTTCCTGGTCCGCTTGTCATAAACGCCATACCACATGGTGAAGAACATATTGCGATGCTCATCCATCTGAAAAGCAGCATTGAGGGCTTCCAATACCTGATGCGGTTGATAGAAATCAGCGTTAGCAAGCGTCTGCGAGCGTAGCACGTTGATGACGGAGATGGAAAGTAACGCAGTCCCCACCCCATGGCCACAGACATCCAACAGATAAATGGCGAATCGGTTCTCATCAAGCCAGTGATAGCCGAAGGAATCTCCTCCCAGCAGTGTCGAAGGAATAAATACCCACGATGTTTCAATAGACGAATCTGTCATGGGAGGGGGCAATAGCGACGTGACATAATCGGCGGCGTCTGCCAGTTCTCTCTTCAAGGCATTTTGACTTTGCTCCAACCTAACAAACGCCTCGTTGCGTTCCAGCAAGCGAATATAGCTTTGGCTGTGATAACGAATGCGCGCCAAGAGTTCTACTCGGTCTGGCAATTTGACCATGTAGTCATTAGCTCCTAAGGAAAAGGCCTCGGCTTTAATTTTAGGATCTTCCTGAGCTGATAGCACAATCATTGGCACATCGCGCGTCTTGGGGTTGGCGCGAAAGCGCTGGACAAGTACCAATCCATCTACTTCAGGCATCACGAGATCTTGTAGAATGACGGTGGGTTGCACCTCTTCAGCAACAGCCATCGCTTTGTTTGGGTCTTGGCACGAGAAAAAATGCACTTCAGGAT
>CAMFKD010000088.1 GCA_945957095.1 uncultured Chlamydiae bacterium | reverse complement strand
AAACCAGCACTGAGATTGAGAAGCTCGCGCAAGCGGCTAGTGCTGTTGCGTAACAGTGTGCTGGCACCGCTGTTGTCCCCTTTTTCCAGAACCGTTACCGCCTGTTCATAATCTGTGAAAGCGGCAATAACAAGTTGATGCTGCTCATCGGGCAATTCTTCAACCGTTAGCCTCTCCCAATAAGGACGCAGCCATTCCAATTGTTGTGCCTCGAAAGGCAAGGTCTGCTGTCCCTCGGGAAAGAGAGCTGCTAAAGAAAGCCAATAGACCTCTTCATCAATGGCCAGCAGAAGCTTAGCGACTACCATCCCTGTCGAGAGCTGGTTAGCGTCGAACTCCCTCTCTTCATCAGCCAACGACGCCTGTAACTCCTTAAGACGCTGCCGCGCCAAAGTGCTATCGACAGGTGTTTCACAAGCACCAGCCCCTTCCAATTGGACTAAAAAACAATCGGCAGCATCAGCAGCGCGCAAAGCGGCCTCAGCACTGCTTAAAAGTCCTTCCAACCTCTTATAGCGATCTAAGAAGGAGGGGTCGTCGACATTGAATAATCCTTCCTGGCTTTTAGCATACCCTAGCAACGCTACAGCGAGGTTGTAGTAATAGCGGCGACGCAGAAGCGGCGAGCTATCGCTATCGAGAGAGACTTGTTGGAACATCTTTAGCGCTTCTTCCCAACGCTGTTCCTCAATCAAGGTTGTCCCAAGGTTATACAAGACAAAGCTGCGCTGCCAGGGTGTCAGAGCGCTGTCTAGCAACGCATCATAGATCTCGACAGCCTTAGGATACTGATGCGCTTCAACGTAGATGGCGGCAGTACGCGCCCTCTCTTCGATCGTCTCAGCCCCCACGACAGTAACCGGTAACAGTAGCAGAAGAATAAGTTGAATCATGACGCCATTCTGTAGTAGCTCCTGTGCCGGCAGTCTATCTTGCAACTAATAAAAGTGAAAGCACGAGCTTGCAGTGATGGACGATAGGATTAATCGAAACACAAAGGCGCAAAGACATAAAGAGGAGGCACGGATTCCTTGCGCATCTTTTAGCCTTTACAACACTGAAAAATATGCAAGAGACCGGAGCCTCCTCCCCTTTGTGTCTTCGCTCCTTTGTGTTTCAATTTTTCCCCAGCCTCTTAAGCCGGCCATAGCTCTTCATGACGTTCTATCATGATTTGGATAGCTTTCTGCACATCTTTCACGTGAGTATGTTCTGTTTTCGGATCTGTATGGCTAAAAAGGCTAGGCTGCAGCATAGAGGTGATTTTCTCCGCTGATACCCCTGCCTTGTTGACGAGGTCATGTCCAAACCGTACCATCTCCCCTAAAATAGCCCGCCTGTCAGGAGACACCTGTGCTAGCTGAGCCTGTAGATTGGTAAATGCCTGATCTTTGTCAGCCGCTCCTCCTACCTCCGCCAGTGCTAAAAACAGATCATTCGTCCCCTCTTCTGGTGGAAAAGTATCGGCCAATATTCTCTTTAGCACATTGGCAATGACATAGTAGTTTGTTGTTGCCTTCACATCGCTTTCAATGCTTTCCTCTTTTCCAAATTTGGTTACGATACCGTTCACCTCGGTTCTGTTTGCTGCAAGCGCCAAGACATTGGAAGGCAATGTCCCTGCATTGATTCCGTGGCGCATGGCTTCTATACACAGGCTAATCGCCGGCCAAGCTGTTACATATCGTTCTGTTTCAAATGTAAGTGGTTTAGATTCAATATTTTCTAATCCAAGACTAGGTGGTGCAACAGAGCTTGAGCCAGCCGAAGAAGTTGGCGCCGAAGAGGAGGGCTGTGAACTTTTAAGAAGGTCGGCAAGGCTGGGGTAATTAGCTAAGTATTGAGTTGTTTTGCCGACAGCATAGTTAGCCCCTGGACGACAACACACGAGAAAATCTACTAATCCCATCGGAAGCCCAGTCTCACTCTGGACGATATGCTTACCAACTTCAAGCTGTTCTGTAGGATCCAACGTTTCACTACGAGATAACTTACCTCTAATATCAGCTAGGTCATCGCCTTGCAACCATGCAGGAATATTTGGGTTAAACTCCATAACGACCTCCTAGTTAGCAAATAAATTTCGTAAAGAATACAAATGCATTATATATATTTTAATAAATTAAAAACATAACTAAGGAGATGGATGAATACGGCGTACTATAGGATCAACAGCATCGTGGTCAACCTCTGGCAACAAGAGTGCAGCGACCAGCAACCCGATGGCCAACAATAATGGTAGGTAAAACAGAGGAATCGCTGGGGGAGCCTCTGTGGCTGCAAGATGACCGCCTCCCTGCCCTTGCATCGGTTGTAACGGCGGTGGCGACCCTTCGATGATAGCGGATGACAGCTCTTCGCTGAGGCCCATGCCATCGAAACGGTTGGCTTGAAAATAGGCACCGTGCCCCTTGTCGGCGATCTGCTGTAAGACATCAGGGACCAGCGCCGATAGCACTGGCTTGCCTTGGTACTCGAGGCCAGGGATTGTCTGACCCGACGCCGACCCTACTCCAACGGTGAAGATACGCCTTTGGTTGGCATCGATGCTTCCGAGCTCGCTGACGATTTCCTTGAGATAGCTAGCCCTCCTATCAGCCGGCAATCCTTCGAGATGGGTATCTCCTCCATCGCTGACGATCACCAGCGTAATGTACTTGTCTGTGGGTGTACCCCATAGACTCTGCTTCAGATCGTGTAAAACACGCCTAAAATCGGTTCCAGCCAGACCCGTTTCATTGATCTGCACATCGCGCAGCAGCATCCTCAGATAGAGGTGATCTAGGGTAGGCGGCACCACAACTTTAACGATGAGGGAAAAAGCATCTAGTCCTGTGTTAGAGGCCGTCAAACGGTTGACAGTATCTGCGATGATATCTTTTGCCCTTTCGAGACGCGTCTGCCCTGTCATGGTATCTACCACACTCATCGATGGCGAGGTGTCGAGCAAAAAGATGACATCTTGAGGGCGACGACGCAGCTCCTCACCCTGGGCCTTGGTACCGCCACCTACGGCATGATGGCTTGACGGTGCTGCTGAGATGCGCTGCCATGCAGGCTGCATCAATGCCAAAGCCGCTGCCATCCAGGCGAGAGCCAAAAGGGTGATACGAAGCGCCTGGTTAGGCGCAGAACGCGCCAAGGCTAGCCAGCGGCTGAGACGCCCCCCCAGAAAAGCCTCTGCTGCTGCCGTTCGTTCGCGCTCTAAGCCGAAGTACAACCAGACGATGAGTGGCAAGGCAAGGAACAGCAAAGCCGCTGCGGGAAACCCATAGACGACAGCATCAGCGACGATGACCATGGGCCCCTCCTTATGAAGCGCACCATAGCTTAAACTACTTCAATCTGTCTAGATTTCGACTGGACAAAGAAGAAGTGGTAGGTAGCCATCAGGCAGAGGAAGGAGCAGAGGACCATGACACCAGCGGCGCCGAGGTAAGGCAGTAGTAAAGCCCCTAGTGCTGGGGCAAAGCAGCCGCGTATTCCCACCATACAGACGTTGGTACTGGTGAAAGCGATGCTATCCTCGTGCTGAGCGAAAAGAGGCCCTGAGATGTGCCAGCTGAGCTCGCTGCCCGCCTGCATCATCCCATAGAGTAGATACGCAACGTAGAGACAGCCGCCATGCACTTGCGCTGCTAAGAGCAACCAAGGGAAACCCGCAGCTAACACCGTGACGAGACCGCAGAAAGAGGAGATAGAGACTTGACGATACAGCCTAACCCACAAGGGAGAGGTCAGGGCAAACGCCACTCCTTTACACGCCGCTAGTGCAAACAGCATGTGCGTGTACGACAGGTGCAATGTGTCGACAAAGAAGAGTGGTAGTGCCGGCTGCATCACCATGATGCCCGATGCCGCTAGCATAAACCCCATCTGAAAGTGGGCAAAAGCGACGTTCTCCCGCAGTAAACGCCATGCACTAGCAAAAGGCCCTAGCACCTTATCGCGGAAGCTCTCGATCGACTGCTGCTTTTGCGTCACAGCCTTCGGCTTGGGGATCCAGAAGAGCAATACCGTCGAACATAACCCTAGCGCTGCCGTAATCGGAAAGAGCCATCGCCAAGAATAGGCATATTCGTCCAACACCACACCTAAGAGAAACGGCAGCAACCCAGCGCCGCAGAAATCGATGGTAGTGCCTCGGGAAATCAGCCGCTCGCTGTCAAACTTCGGCATATTCCGCTTAATTGTCTCCATCCATGCCGGAATCACGCCGCGATACAGCGCCATATAGAGCGCAAAGATGACGATCATGAGCTCTGTCGATTCGATCCATGGCACGAAGAGGAAAGGCAGATAGCGCAAAATGTTCGCCCAGATCAGGTTAGACAGAATGCGGTCGGGACGATGCGCAATAGCCTGACTCCAGTAAGGCGCCAACAAAGCAGACATCGGCTTCAAAGCAATCATCAATACAATTGCCAAAGGACTGACGTGCATCTCTTTGTAAAAAATGACAGGCAACAGATTGAGCAACCCCCAAAAAGGGACTCCTAAGACTCGTGTCCAGAGAAACGCTCGCCGCGTATTGTCTGCTGCGTCAGTCGGCACTACATCGCCAGTCAAAACATCACCAAAGATAAAGGCTATCTCTCGGTACAAGACTACAGTAGCTGGGGCAATAAAGCAAGGAGGGACAGCTCTTTCAAGGTACATGTTCACCTATTCCAGCAAAACTGAAAACGATGAGATTAAGCAGCATATGAAAACGAAAAAACCTCGTAAATAGCCGGGAAAGCCTATTTACGAGGTTTTTCCGATTTTCAGATGCGCTTAAGATCTTCGTTTTCAGTCTGCTGGAATAGATGAACATGTACCTTTCAAGGCGCCACTTTGGCAGCCCTGGTCTCGATCACGATAGCGGCTCCTAGGCACACCATGCCAATAAAGACCAATAACGGATAGAGAGGCAACTCCCGCGATGACCTTGACGATGCCGCGATACGTCCAGAGTGTGGCAGAGATGGAGCCGGGATGACATTTTTCTCCAACGTGTCAATCTCACGGTAGATCTTGGGCAGGTCATCCAGATTCTCCGCCAAAAAGAATTTACCACCGGTCATTTCAGCAACACGTTGTAACAGATGGCGATGTGGCTCAAATTCCGGTTTTGCCAACGAGGGCTCGATGTTGACGATATACACCTTGATGCCCTGCTCCTTGGCGTACTCGGCAGCGTCCTCCATGCCCAGCGTCCGCAACCAATTGCCTTTGTCCTGCTCATTGGGACTCTGAAAGCCATCCGTCACCAAGATAATGGCATTGCTCAAGATCTGATAGGCAGGCTTCTCATTACTCGGGAGCTGCTCCCCGTAGTAACGCGTTGCCGCTATCGTACTGGCTGTCTTGTAGATGGCATAACCAATTCCCGTGCCATCGTCACTAGGGGTATCGACAACGGTTAAATGACGGATCTTATCGACAACAGCGGCGTGATCGAGCGTCAAAGGAGCCAAGATATTGGCCTTGCGAGCAAAGGAGACCAAGCCGATGAGGTCGTCGGAGCGCCCCGGCAACTCCAGCTGTTGATCACCTAGGATAAAGCGCTCTGTCAGCGTTTTGGCTAAATCAATCTTAGGAATAATGGGAGGCAACCCTCCTCCCCCTTCATAAGGCACCTGATGCGCCATCGACCCTGAGATATCTAAGACGAAGTAAAGGGCCGTTCCCTCTGTTGGGGTATGGATAGGCTGCCCAGGAAGCCTACCCTCAGCCCCCGGTGGAAGCGGCGGCATGACCAAGGTGATATTCGTCAACGCCATCGCAAAGAAGGCGATACTAGCGAGAAAGAGCCCCTCCTTCAACCCCAGCCAACGACGGCGCCAACTCGACAACAGCTTGCTAGGCAGGTCACTGAGCTGGGAATAGAAAAGAAAGGGCTGGCGCTGTCCACGCCGAAGTTGCTCCAGCAACGGCAATGCCATCACTAGCACCAACGCTGCAAATAGGCCTATACCGCTGTAAGTCACCCCGTAGCCGCTCACAGTCACTCCTCTTTTATCGGCATACTACTTGAGGAGGGAATTCAGTAGCCAGAATTCAATAACCAGAATAGAGAACATTCGCTACGAAAAGGACATTATTTTTAATATATTAGCAATATAATTAGTAAACTAATAATTATTTAAAATTTAATTTTAAAATAATATAATAGTTAAATAAACGATTATAGCTATTGGAGATCCTATGGCTGCCTCAATGGAACCATCCACACCTCGGATGCCGCCTGGATTCTCACCAGGAAGCGTAGGAGGCTCAGAATCTTGGGCGAAAGCAAGCCCAGCCAAAACCACAAGCAAAAGCTTCTTCCTTAGTGGCCATCGGGTCACTTCAACCCCCTCTATAGATAATGTTCCCAGCGACATTGTCCCCAAAGCAAGGCATACAGACACTACAGTCTCCGAAACTTCTACGCCACACCACTTCACGATAGGGTCTAACGCGTCAGCTACAGTACCAACTACCCTAGCCGCAAAAAGCACCTTAAGTACAACTCGCCCCCCTCTGCTTCTAGGAGCAAATCGCCTTCGCTTATCTGATCCATCACTACAACCAAATCTACAAAGCTTAACTGGTGCCAGATTAGGTAGTGTCGGAAAGCGACACCATGCTACTTCAGCCCCCTCATCCATTCAAACTTCGTCAAGCGCGAGTGCCACAACATCTTCTGCAGGACCCAGCACCTCTATCCATCTCGAACCTGGAAAATTCAACTTCCAAGCAGCTACCCAACGCCAAGAAAATGTACTGCAGGAACGGCGTGCATTATTGGCGGCTCAGTCCAGCGCAAAAGCTTATCAACCTGGCGCTGGAGGTAATGTAGCTCGAGGAGTTGCTGGAGACCCACATGACAGCAAAGCAAAAGATGTAGATTCTGTCGACTTTGCTGGCCACTTTGAATGTTCGGTGAAGGGAATAAAAACAACCGTATTGTATGCCTACGACGGGGTAGGCCATACAAGGGCTAAGGGATCGCGCGACAGCACAGAACCATTTATTCAACAATTTGAGCACCATATCGCTAACAATCTAGGTGCTCTCCAAGAAGTCAATGAGCAGAATATAGGCGATGCCGTCAATCATAGCATTAGTCAACTTAGAAACGATCTGACGATACATGGTGACTATTACACCTTCGTAACAAATCAAAATCGGCAAGGGATTACCTATCAAACAGAAGCAGAGTCTATGGCCGCTTTTAGACTGACTGAAAAAGGAAACAATGTCACCGATGAACAAGCAGCTTTCGTCCTGTCTGTAGGTCCTAGAGAACAATCTCCAGCAGACGGTGGGGCCATGATTGCTGTCGCCATAGGGGATGCGCCTCCTTATGGAATTCCTGCCTGGGATGGAGTAGGGATCGTACTACGCCCTGGAGCCAAGACCTTTGATGACATTCAGGTTCTCCACGATCCCAATGCCAAAGAAGCGGGAGGCAGCAGCTGTCGCCAACTTGAAGCAGCACCCGGCTCGCAAATAATCCTTGGAACAGATGGCTTATGGGAAGCGTGTGTTGGAAGTTGCGAAGCAAGGTTAATGACAGCACTAGGCATACCAGGAGAAACAACAACAGAAGTATATGATACCGTGTTACAACATCTCACCGAACAAGCTCCTGCTGTAGCACAAAAAACTAGAGCTGAAGTAATTAAATTTCTCTTCGACTCGAGGTCTTTAGGTGACTATGCGATCGAAAAGGGAACCATCACCCAATCCGAAGTTCTGGCACCATACGGAATAACCGAAGAACAAACTAGAGAAATTATTGCCAGTGGAAAGGCTGCAATCCCAGAAGCTGAACAGCGTCATGCGACAAGCCAAAAGCGAAGTGAACTACAGAGCCTTATCCATATCGAAATCCAAAAAAACCAACCCTTAAGAGAGGAAATCTCTCGATTAAATGCTCTTGAAAAGCTAGGCAAAATAGGTATCAAGCAAGATGATTATATCAACTATACTCAGAGCTTTGAAACAATCTTGGAGGCAGCAAAGGATATCCCTCTGAATCGCGAAGAACTGATAGGTCTTATGAAAGCCGGACGTTACGACCTGATAACAAAAGCCTTATCGGAAACCGGAAAGTCAATAGATACAGCATTAAAGAGCGAACAGCTATCTCACAGTAGATTATCTCCCACTAGACGAGACATTAAAAGACAGAGAACCGAGGAAAAAAGCAAATTTCTTGCGTTGAATGATTGTGTGGCCCAGTTAGAGCAATTGCACAGTAGCGATGACAAAAAGGTGTTGGATTTTCATGATTTTTTAGAGAAAGGAGGAGGAATCAAAGAAGCGCGTATGTCCCAATCTGAAATTAAAGCGCGTAGAGATCAAATAACGCAACTTCGCGAGACCCAAACCGGGTATCAAAATGAGCTCGATGCCCTTACCCTTAATTCCCAACTCTATCCATGGGCAGAGAGCACAATTCCTATTCAGATTTCTGAAAGATTACTGCAAGAGCGCACCCTAACTATGGTCCAAAATACTGTCGCAAAGGAATTCCGAAGATTTGTAGGAGAACAAATCCCACCAATGACCCCTAGTGAGCTAGATGAGTTAGTATCGGGTAAAGGCCCAAAATTTGCTGTGCTTAAGGAGCGCGTTGAAGCCCGCTTAGAACCCTTAAAAAATCCTAACAACGTAGAAGCTGGACTTGTTCAAAAGCTAGACACCGCAGAACTGCCAGCTTCACTCAGAGAAGGGTTCATTAAGGTAGGCTTTGCTCATCTCCATCTGCAACAAGAACCCGAGCACTTAACAGCAGAAACGCTTGTTCATACTAATCTTGAATACTCCGACGACGATGCATGCGCTGTCATGCACACAATCGGTCATACCACTTAAAAAGAAAATGTCTAAAAAAACGGCCACCGCTGGTGGGCGGTGGCCGAAGTAGATGGTTTTCTCCTTCGGTAATTAGAAGGAGACGGTCATTTTTCCTTTAATGCAAACGACTGGATCAGTTTCTGTTGTTTGCGTTGTGTGGAAAACATCCTTTACAGCCTTCACGGCTGCCTTGCGACGCTCTGTGAAGTGTGGGCGAAACTATAGTCTTTCGACAATCTTTAACGCCTGCTC
>CAMFKD010000087.1 GCA_945957095.1 uncultured Chlamydiae bacterium | reverse complement strand
CCGCGACCCACACACCCCAGCGCGGACGCACACTCCATGTAGCTTTGCGTCTTAGCGCCTCCGCACTCTTTGCGTTAATCTGATCCCTTTCACCTCCCTTCTAACAAGTGAAAGCTTCGCGCACATTTCTTTGGTAAGGTTAGTTATAAGTTTCACAAAATTTAAATTAATTTTATATAATAAATAATATAATTAAAAAGGTATGTTATTTATGGATGGATTGTCAAAATTAGATGTTTGCCAAATGATGTTGGAGCGTAAGGGAGTATCTGAAGTTAAAGCATATCTTTCTGATCCAAAGAATCATTTACCAGCCGGTAAATTCATTCAGACGATTTCAAATACCTCATGGGTGACACAGCATAGAGAGTTAAGTTTTGATGCGGCGTTAGCATTGCCTTCATCAAGTGAACAAGCAAGAGCTAGATTTTTGCAAGTGATGGCTAGTGCTGGATTATTTCGGTCCATGCCAGACCGTGCAATGGCTCTATTGCAGCAAGCGTGTCACGAAGGGGACGTCTCTTTGGTGGGCGCCTTATATAGGACATTGGATCCCTCATTGAGAGATGCAGACGGTAACACACCACTACATCTGGTCTGTCGGTATGGGAATGCGGATATGCTACGCCCTATCTTGACTCAGATACATTCAGAGCAGCAGTCATGGTGGAGTTGGGGAAAGCAATTAGTAGGATTGGGGTCAGACCCATTGGCTAGTTGTAATGCTCGTGGTTGCTACCCGCTTCAGTTGGCTTATAGCAATCCTAAAATTCCCGATGTTGAACGTTTCATGGCTGATGTAGGGATGTATGGAGGCAATTATATTGCTTACAAACAAAGAAGTTTATTAGCTGCTGCTAATTTAGGAGATCTTTATAGGGTAAAAGAGCTGCTACAGAAGGGTGTTAAAGCTGATGCTGCGGATAGCAATGGTTTCACGGCTCTTATGTACGCAGCTTGGAAGGGACATAAAGATGTGGTCGAAATTTTGTTGGTAGCTGGCGCTAAGATAGATGCTGCGGATAACAATGGTAACACGGCTCTTATGCTAGCAGCTCGAGAGGGTCATAAGGATGTCGTCGAGATATTGCTATCAGCAGGCACCAAAATAGATGCTGCGGATAGCAATGGTTTCACGGCTCTTATGCAAGCAGCTCGAAATGGTCATAAGGATGTAATGGAGATGTTGCTATCAGCAGGCGCCAAAATAAATGCTGCGGATAACAATGGTAACACGGCTCTTATGCTAGCAGCTCGAGAGGGTCACAAAGATGTGGTCGAGATGTTGCTATCAGCAGGAGCTAATGTTGCTGTAGTCAATAAGTACGGGGAAACAGCTCTCTTATTAGCTCTCATAAAGCCGGTCTTTAGAGGGACTGCTCTGTTAGAAGAAATGCGAGAGAAAGACGGGGGATTAACAGGGTGGGTGTTGGCGTCTAAAGAGCTGGCGCATCGTTATGGGATAGACATTGAGCTAACTGCAGATCATCATCGTTTTAAATCGACAGGTTGGAATGAACCATTAGCTGTGCAGGCGTTACACCTAGTGGTATCTCGCTATTATGATGGAATCTCAAGAGAAATGGAGCACTTTGTCCCTACTGCAACACAAGCTGATGAGAGCAGTTGGGCTGCGATTTACCATTCGCTATCTCCAGAGACACAGCAACGTGTTAACGCGTTAGGGTATGAGAAATTACAGCTTATTCTCAACGGGACAAAGGAAGCGATTGAGGATAGCTGTCCAGACACGGCTAAAGTGTTGTATGAGCGGCTTTGTGAGGGGAAGTTAATCGGTGTGTGTACCCGTGATGAAGATCATTGTGTTACGATGGCAATTGTGAGGGCAGCAGATGGCACTTATCGCATGGCCAGATGTAACAAGGGAAAGGGCTCTGGAGATAGACCCGGTATTCTGATTGATACGGCTCGTAAAGTAAAGATTGGTAAGGTATATCCAAAGGTTGATATCACTTTCTTTCAAGATCAAATTGAACAGGAATTCGAATGTTCACCTAGTTATGAACAACGCTGGATAAAGCAAAAGTCACAAAAAGTCGGTAATTGCACAGTAGCAAACACGAATGGCATGGAGCTGGCGTTGCTGGTCCTTCAGTTGGAACCCTTGTTAGGGTACGATAGTGCTGTGGAGTTAGCACAGGCTATTAAGAAGGCACGTTGTGAAGACTCTCGCTTAGGAACACTCCAGGCTTATCTGAGCATGAGCGATCAGTTGCCGTTTCCTCTTAGTAGCGACTTGTTATTAGCTATTTTTTGTAAGGAAAACAAAAATCTTGAACAAGGTAAGGAGGTTAAGCTTGCTATTGCTAAGTGGTTTGCTGAGCATCCCGAGATTCCTATCGACGTACATTCTGAGAAGGTTAAGGAAGCCTTTTTACTAGCAAGTAGCGAAGGCCACAAGGATATGGTCCAGGCATTGCTGAAAGCAGGTGCCAATGTAGATGCAGCAAATGGCTCTGGTGAGACGGCTCTTATGGCGGCTGCTATGCACGGTCATAAGGATATCGTCGAGACGTTGCTGTCAGCAGGTGTCAGTGTAGATGTTGCAGCTGCCTTTGGTCTCACGGCTCTTATGCTAGCAGTTCGAGAGGGTCATAAGGATGTGGTCGAGATGTTGCTGGCAGCAGGTGCCAAGATAGATATTTTAGTCGGCTCTGGTACCACGGTTCTTATTGTGGCTGCTGCGCAAGGTCATAAGGATGTGGTCGAGACGCTACTGGTTGCAGGAGCCAAGAAGGATGTTGTGAGTCGCTCTGGTAACACGGCTCTTATGCTAGCAATTCAGAATGGCCGCAAGGATGTGGTCGAGATGTTGCTGGCAGCAGGTGCTAATGTTGCTGTAGTCAATAAGTACGGGGAAACAGCTCTATCACTGGCTCTAATGCAGCCGGTCTTCCAAGGTACTGATCTATTAGAAAGAATGCGAAAGGAAGCAAATAAATAAATTTTGGTAGTTTTGTAGATTCTTGCGCAGAACGTTCAGCGAAGGGATCTATAAACCATCTTATAGCTGAAAAACCGCACAAAAAATGACAGTATTTAGGCTTGTGTTGCCATTTCAAACTTCTCTTCGTAGACGGTGCGGAGCCCTTGTTTTAGCGTTATCTCTGGACGCCAGCCTAAGGCGTTAATGCGAGAGGTATCTAGCACTTTGCGCGGTGTGCCATCGGGTTTGGAGTGATCCCAGCAGATTTCGCCCCTAAAGCCGACGACATCAGCGATGGTGGTCGCGAGCTCGGCAATGGTGATGTCGTGTCCGCAGCCGACGTTGATCAGGGGATAGTTGCGGTTAGAGGCATTAACCAAGTGGTCAAAAGCTTGTTCGGGCAGGTTGCTTAACATGAGCATCGCTCTAGCTAGGTCATCGCTGTAGAGGAACTCACGCCTAGCTTTACCCGTTCCCCACAAAGTTACCGATTCTGCACCATGCTTCTTCGCCTCGTGCATTTTCAGAATAAGGGCTGGGATGACATGAGAATTTTCGGGGTGATAGTGGTCGTTAGTGCCGTAGAGATTGGTTGGCATCACAGCTAGAAAGCGTGTGTCGTGTTGACGGTTATAGGCGGAGCACATCTCGATACCAGCTATTTTTGCGATGGCATAAGGGCGATTCGTAGGTTCTAGAAGTCCGGTAAGCAGGTATTCTTCACGGACAGGCTGTGGACAGTCGCGCGGATAGATACATGACGATCCTAAGAAGATCAGCCTTTTGACTCCTGTCCTGGCGGCTTCTGATAGGACATTGGATTCGATCATCAAATTTTGGTAGATGAAATCAGCGGGATAGGTGTCGTTGGCTAAAATACCACCAACCTTTGCCGCACAGAGGAAGACGATATCTGGACGTTCTCTATCAAACAGGTCGCGCGTCTGACGCGGATCGCAGAGATCGACTTCGTCGTGGCTATAGCCAAAGACACATTGGTAGCCACAGTTCTGGAGTAGTCGTACCAAGGCAGAACCTATTAACCCCTTATGGCCAGCGACATAAATTTTGCTATCTGGTGTGAGATAAGACATAGACATTACCAAGTGGTATGGGTGAGGGTGTCAGCTTGAGCAGATAAAGAGGCTTCTGTCGTTGCTCTGATATCTTCTTGGACCATCTCTTCCACCAGTTGGTCAAAGGTGGTGCGGGGGCGCCAACCGAGATCCCTTAAGGCTTTTGAGGGATCGCCTAGCAGGGTTTCGACTTCTGTTGGACGGAAGTAGCGCGGGTCAATCGAGACGACGACTTTGCCGTCAAGGGCGGTGCCAGGGCCTTGTCGGCAGCGGGCGACGCCTACTTCGTCTACTCCTTCGCCGTCCCATTGGATGGTGACGTTGACGCAGGCGAAGGATTTTTCCACGAATTCACGGACAGAGTGTTGTTCGCCGGAGGCGATGACGTAGTCTTGCGGTTCGGGCTGCTGAAGCATGAGCCATTGTGCCTCGACGTAATCGCGTGCATGGCCCCAGTCGCGCAGGGCGTTGAGGTTGCCCAGGTAAAGGCGTTTTTGCTGTCCGAGGTAGATTTTAGCGACAGCTTGGGAGATCTTACGTGTGACAAAGGTCTCGCCACGTTTGGGAGATTCGTGATTGAAGAGGATGCCATTGCAGGCGAACATGTCATAGGCTTCGCGGTAGTTGACGGTGATCCAGTAGGCGTAGAGCTTGGCTGCAGCGTAGGGAGAACGTGGGTAAAAAGGTGTTGTCTCTCGTT
Source organism: uncultured Chlamydiae bacterium (assembly GCA_945957095.1). Classification (GTDB taxonomy): domain Bacteria; phylum Chlamydiota; class Chlamydiia; order Chlamydiales; family JAJFMA01; genus CAMFKD01. The sequence continues at coordinate 4,440 of CAMFKD010000087.1, read as the reverse complement.
GAGGTACCTCTTGGATGAGGCCATACAGCTCTGATGTCGAGGCTTGATAGAAGCGGGTTTTGTGGGTTAAGCCGAGGATGCGTATGGCTTCCAAGATCCTTAGGGGGCCTAAGCCATCGACATTGGCGGTATATTCGGGGTTGACGAAGGAAACCGCGACGTGGCTTTGTGCTGCAAGATTGTAGATTTCGTCAGGTTGCACCTTTTGGATCACACGGATCAGGCTAGAGGTATCACTCATATCGCCATAATGCAGAAAAAATTGCTGTCCTGAGCTGTGCGGATCTTGATAGAGGTGATCGATGCGCGAGGTGTTCATGACTGAGGACTTACGTTTGATCCCGTGTACCTCGTATCCTTTAGTAAGCAGGAATTCAGCGAGATAAGAACCATCTTGGCCAGTGATGCCTGTGATCAGCGCTTTCTTCTTCATCGGGATATCCTCTTTGCAGTGTATGACCCACAAGCGTACTGATTGCCCTCCATATTTGGCCAGCAGAAAGTGTGCAAAGGCTCTTGCTGCCGAATGGGCCCTGTGCTATAATTTAATAATAACCCCATGTGCGGCTGGCACAGCGGGTTGCACACGTCTTGATATTGCCAAGGTGGTTCTATGAACGATGATAATAAAGAAACCAAGAAAGGTTTCCCCAATAGTTTCATCCTGTTCCTCATGGCAGCGGTGTTACTGGTGCTGATGGTCCAGAACTTCATGGACACCAAAATGGCTCAGGTGGCTTTCAGCTATCAGCTGGAGCATTTGGTCAACTTAGAGCTTATTCAGCCTGACGATAGCCGTAAGACGGCTCTCAACGATAACTTGGTTACCTTTAGTGGTAAGTTTCGTGAGCGACTCACGGAGGACGGTAAGAACCGTTACAAGTATCTGGAGTTGCTTAATCGGAACCATGAGCTTAAGTTGCAGATGCAAGATGTGCAGGCAGAGCTTACTCAGCTGCGTGACAAGATCACAGCTGCTGGCGAGTGGTTTCTGTATCTGAGCGGCATCCCTCTTCCGCCTAAAGGCTATGTCATTGTCGATGAACTCTATAACACCTTAGATCGCGATAACAGCGTGGTGATTACGGCTTTGCCGAAGAAAAATATTGAGAGCTACCGCGAGTTGCAAGATGAATTGGCAGCTTTGCGTTCCAGCACTTCTGAGAAAGGGGCGAAGGATTTTGGTAAGTCGTTAGCTGTTCTGATTAAAAATTTCCGTTCGCCTACCTTAGGTATTGGCAGTGTGGGGCTTAAGCAGCAGCTCGAGCAGTTGGACAAACAGGTATCAAGTGCTGATACGTCTGACTTGGGAGTGAATCAACGCTTGGCTCTCTACTCTTCTGTGATGACGAGTTTGGGCAATGTGGTCACTGATTTGAACGCGCAGGAAGACCACCTTAGGTTGGCCAAGCTGCGCAGTGTCCGCGACTACCGTGAGACCTTCACCAAGTATGAAGGATTGGTCAGTGAGTTAGAGGATAACCAGCTGCAGCTCGATAAGGCGCGCCAAACTGTCGCTGAGGTGGTGTGGTACTTTAATAACCAAGAGCTGTCGACGAAGCAGTTGGAACGACAGGATCCGGAGATTTTCCATCAATGGTTCCTTCACGCACGAGAAGAGTGGAACCAGTTTCCTGAGAACCGCGGCGGTGTCTTCCGTGCTCCTGATCAGCCGCTCAATTTGGTGCTAGAAAAGACGTTCAAAAGCCAAGAGCCTGCGCCTAACTACGCTAACTACCTCTTTACGTTGATGCCCGTTCTCTTGGTGTTGATGGTGCTCTATTTCCTCTTCTCCCGTCAGATGAAGGGTGTGGGCACCAGCGCGATGAATTTTGGTAAGTCTCCGGCACGTATGCTGGCTAAAGGCAGCACAAAGGTGACGTTTAAAGATGTTGCTGGTGTTGATGAGGCTATCGAGGAGCTGCAGGAGATTGTCGAGTTTCTCAAGGCTCCCCATAAATTTACTTCTTTAGGCGGCCGCATTCCCAAAGGGGTGTTGTGTATTGGCCCTCCAGGAACGGGTAAGACGTTGATCGCCAAAGCTGTTGCTGGCGAGGCCGATCGTCCTTTCTTTTCGATCTCTGGCTCTGACTTCGTCGAAATGTTTGTGGGTGTCGGTGCTAGCCGTATCCGCGATCTCTTCGACCAGGCGAAGAAGAATGCGCCTTGTATCATCTTTATGGATGAAATCGATGCTGTGGGCCGTCACCGTGGTGCGGGGATTGGCGGTGGGCATGATGAGCGTGAGCAAACCCTAAACCAGCTTCTCGTCGAGATGGATGGCTTCGACACAAACGAAGGGGTGATCCTGATGGCCGCTACAAACAGGCCTGACGTGCTCGACAAGGCTTTATTGCGACCGGGGCGTTTCGACCGTCGTGTCGTCATCAACTTACCAGACATCAAAGGTCGTTTTGACATCTTGAAGGTGCACGCGCGTAAGATTAAGTTGGATACGTCTGTGGACTTGTTGGCAGTGGCGCGCAGTACGCCAGGGGCTAGCGGTGCCGATCTCGCCAACTTGTTAAACGAAGCTGCGTTGTTAGCTGCCCGTAAGGGGAGGACAGCCGTGACCAACGTCGAGGTCAGTGAAGCACGGGATAAGGTGCTGTATGGCAAGGAACGGCGTAGTCTCGAGCTGGATGCAGAAGAGAAGAAGACGACAGCTTATCATGAGTCGGGTCATGCGATCGTCAGCATGGTGGTCGAACATGCCGATCCTGTCGATAAGGTGACCATCATTCCAAGAGGGATGTCCCTAGGAGCAACGATGTTCTTGCCGAGCAAGAACCGGGTCAGTTACTGGAGGAAAGAGCTGGTCGATCAGCTCGCTGTCCTGATGGGAGGGCGCGCTGCTGAAGAGGTCTTCATCGGCGATGTCAGCAGTGGTGCACGCCAAGATATCCAACAAGCGACCAATGTGGCTCGCAGCATGGTATGCGAATGGGGGATGAGCGATGACCTGGGGACGGTGGCGTATGACGAACGCGCTGAATCGGGTCAATATTTAGGATTAGCGGGCTACCACGATAAGAAGTACTCTGAGGAAACCGCTAAGCGCATTGACGATGAAGTTAGGCGTTTGGTCGACGAAGGGCATGCTACAGCTGTTAAAATCGTCACAGAACGTGCTGACCAGGTCAAGCTGATGGCGGAGATGTTGCAAGAGTTTGAGACTCTCGATGCTGAAGATGTGGAGCTGATCATCGAAGGCAAGTGGGACAGCGAAGCCAAACGTAAGCGCCTAACTCTTGCTGATGAGCGATTCAAAAAGCCCAAGGTAACGCCTCCGCCAGTGCCACCAGCGCCTGAGCCGCAGAAAGGCGACCAAGCAGGGCCTGTGACCACGCAAGGTTCTCCCGCTTAAGGAATGGACGTAATGAGGTAATTGCAGAAGTCCATTTTGGGGCGAATCCGCGCTTTTGGCGTCGGATTCGAATTTCTCGCAAATCGCCTATGCCTAACAGGATATGTCGATTTGCGAGAAACCGAACCGACATCAAAATCATCAAATTCGCCCTCAAAAGCAACTTCTGCAATTACCTCTAATGGACAGAATGAAAAGCGACTTCTGCAATTACCTCATTAGTTCTATTCCGTCCATTCTTCCTATATCTGAGGGCCCCACACCATAGCACTGCCTAGATAAGCAGTCGCGATGGTTGAGAGGAGCGTCAATGCTAGGCTCCATAGGTAGGCTTTCCTAGTGGTGGTATAGCGCAACAGTACTGTGATAGCAAGCAAGACGACAGTCACAATGCCGAAGAGGCGGTGCCACCAGAGGTAGCCTGCTAGTGCGCTTTCTTGACTTGTTTCGAGGCTAAAGAGTTGTCCAGTGATGGCTGTGGGTATTGCTAGCACGGCTGCAGCAATGAGCATGAACTTAGCGGCATCTTCATACATGGGGTTCTCTGTCCAGCTGTAGAGAACTTCAGCTACCACTGCCATGACCACCAGTGCAATGGGATAATGTACCAGGATGACGTGCAACTGGCCAAACCACTTCATCCAGGGACCTACTTGGTTTGCGGCTGCGGATGCCTCCGTGACATGTGCCCACGTTTCCGCAACATTCAGTATCAGAGCTGCTCCGAATAGGATTGCAAGAGTGACGATTGTATGCTTCATGGACATAGGCCTCCTTATTCAAAGAAAATCTATGCCCAATAACTAACACATCTCACAATAAGAGGACAGGGGCCAGAATGTTGTAATAGTCTATCGCCGAGCGCAGCGAGGCTTTGGAGTGCGCAAGCTTGCTTGCGCTTTCACTTTTTAGGAAAACTGGAAGGGCGGAAGGGATCGGAAGAAGTAAGGTGAACCCCAAGCTTTAGACGGAATAGCGCTTTGAAAGCTGTCCCAACATTCTGACTCTTACCTCCTGTCTCCTTCCTAAAAAGTGAAAGCGCAAGCAAGCTTGCGCACTCCAAAGCCTCGCTG
>CAMFKD010000086.1 GCA_945957095.1 uncultured Chlamydiae bacterium | reverse complement strand
CTTGCCCTGTTTCCTCAGGCTTGCATTGGAGTTCTATACTAGCATAAGTTTTAGGGAAGTGCTGTTGGAACAGAGATTTCCAAAGGATATTATCTTGTAACAGCTGACACCAGGTTCGGTTCACTGCCTGCAAGTGGGATAAGTCGGATGGAGGAAGGAAACTAGCGATTTTGAGGAGGACTTCATCGGGAATTTTGTGACCAGGAAATAGAAGTGGGGCTGAGGTATCTTGTGGTGATGAAGTAGAAGGCAATCCACTGGTATCCGAGATCATGACACTACCTTTTGAGTATGTGTTTCAGATTTATATGTGAGTGCTTAAACTTATCTTAATTTATGATATTTGTCAATAATTTTAGTTTTTTATCGATTGGAAAAGTCATTTCATAATATCTTCGTAAAAATCGAAAAAGATCTCTCATTTCCCTGTCTTTCCTCTGTGTTGTTGCATAATTCAGCTAGGAATTTACTACCACAGAGAACACAGAGCGCACAGAGAAAGGATAGGAAAATATCGTGTTTATTTTTTCCATTTCCCTCTCCGTGTTCTCTGTGCGCTCTGTGGTAATAAATTATTAAACATTAGTAGTTAATTTTTATCGTTCATATCGTTATATCATCCCTATCGTTTTTTCAAGTCTTCTGCATATATAGCTTAATACATAGATGCCCGATTTATGGATTCCGGGCACGGGCATGCAGACAGGCACGGGCGCGAAAAGGTCAAACATGGTATACTTGCCTCTTTTGAAACTTAGGTTATTTTGCGACTGTTTTTGCCCATTGAGGAGGCATAAGGATGACAAAATTCGATCAGATGGCCAACCCTGACACACAGAATCGACAGCCAGTAAATAAAGCATCGCGTTGGCGGCTGATTGCGGGGATTGTTTTGGGCGGCATTGTTGCGCTGTTGTTGGCGTTGCCTAGCCTTCTCAGCACGACGTGGGGAGAGCGGATTATTGTCAATCTCATCAACGATCGCATTCCAGGGCATATTCAAATTGGTGATATAACAGCTGGTTGGCTGACTGGTCTTAAGGTTTCAGATATCAGCATCCAAGACCCTGAAGGGAAGCTGGTCGCCAAGGTAGATTTATTTAGCAGCGACGCTTCCCCTTTCACCCTTTTGTGGGGCCGCAAGCATATTGGAAATGCGGAGATCGTAGGGCTTCGCGCCTTCTTAGTTCAGGATGATGCTAAGATCACAAACTTGCACCATGCGTTGATTCCGGCAGCGTTCACAGCTGCCGCTGTGACTCATGAAGTAGGCCCTGACTCCCCTGGCGCCCTGTCTATTCAGATACCAGTCAGCGGATACTTTGCCATCCATAACGCAGCGATTACCTTGACTGGTCGAGGTCTCAACGCTGTTAGCTTTGAAGATGTCGAAATGGTGCTAAACAGTAACCTAGAGAAAGGTAATGCGACACTGATGATAGCGGGTCTCAGCAGCCAAGAAGAGCTAGCAGGACACTTTGCCGTTGAGGCAGCATTTGAAGGGTTGGACACGGCTGGAACTCTCTTACTCAAGCCCAGTGCTTCGGGCATCCCGCTGCCTGAAGACCATGGCAAGGTACGTTTAAAAGCCGATATCGAGAATGCCTCTGTTGCGTTGATTGACCAGATCATGACGCTAGGAAGCCCTCGCTTAACAGGTATTTTAGAAGATGTGTTAGGTACGAATCTCAACCTACAAGTCGAAACGGTGCTCACAAGTGCAGGGCCGCAGATACAGCTACAAGGAGAGAGCTCTCACCTCCACGCTGATTTGATGACGAGTTTGCGCGATGGCAGATTGATTTTGGAACGTCCTGGCAAGCTATCGCTACGTCTGACTCCTGAGCTGTTTGATCGCTTGTTAGACCTCCAGGAGGCTCATCATCAGCCTACAGTATTGTTGAAAGAGGAAGGGCTAATAGAACTGGAATTTGAGCGGTTAACTGTTCCTACAGCATTAGCAGATGGTGGAACGGGACAACCCACCATGCGCGTTCGAGTGAAGGCGGAAGACCTGACATTCTTGGTGGCTGGCCAGACGACACCGATTTTGCTGTCTGAGGTAAATGGGACTGTGGAACATCTGGAAGCCAGCCAAGCGTTAATGCTAACTATCGACGGCACCATTACTTATGGTAAGCAAAGAGGTTTGTTGCGGCTGAGCGGAAAGCTAGCAGACGACAACGCTGGTGGTTCTGATCTCGTCCTTTCAGGCGGCAAGCTGCCCACAGTGGTGATGGACTATCTGGTCCAAGCGGGTGGTTTGTGGGTAGATGTTTTAGGGGACAATCTTGATCTAAAAGTCACTGCAGAGTGGAAGCAACAGTCCCCTCCCCTACTGACGATACAATTAGGATCGGATAGCGTGTCGGTACCATCCTTTTCGTTAATGGTAGAAGGCGATACTGTGCATCTAGCCAAACCGACACAAGCCTACTTTCAGCTGTCGCCAAAGCTGTTCCGCTATTTAGTTGGTCAGAGCAGTCATCTAGCCCTAGAAAGCAAAACCAACGTTCTGGTGAAGTTGAACAGATTAGCGATCCCACTAGAGTCTTCTCAGGACAGCATTCGTGCTGATGTTGAAGCCGCGATCGGACCCGCCATTCTTGGAGGGCTGGTAGGTAAGGAGCAAGGACGCGTGAAGCTATCGAACGTGAAGGCGCATGTAACAGGCGCTACTGTGGGGCAACTGCAATTTCGTTTGTCTGGCGATGTAGCACCTGATGGAACGACTCCCCTTCTAAGTGCCGCCTTGGGTACAGTGTCAACATTCGATATTGAAGGATATGTAACGCCGGACACCAAGGGTTCTGGGGTGGTGGGCGATGCCAGCCTCAGCCTTCAAGGTGATACGGTTGAAACCCATGCAACTTTCCGCATGGCTGCTGATGGCCATGTTTCGTTAACAGCTCCTGCCGCTATTACTTATCACCTCAAACCTGATGTACTATTAACATCAGGATTTATTCAAGCAGGTGTTCCTCATATCAGCCATCCTCTGCCTATCAGCCTGTCTGTTGACACCTCAGGCTGGAACCTGTTCGAAGACGATCTTAGCAGTTTGAGCGCTAATGGAAGATTATTCTTCCCTGAACTTAACGCTGTCGACGATCACAATAGCGTGGTAGGGTCACTCCAGAATCTCAATTTTAGTTGGCTGTTAGACGGGAAAACGCGCCGTGTTGCTGTCAAGATGGACGCTGCGCATCAGATGCAGGCAGCTATCGATTTGCAGGGATGGGATTCCCCTTCGCAGCTAGCTGTCAAGGTGAATGCGGATCTATCGCAGTTTCCAACAGCGATCTTGTCGGCTTTAACAGGTCGCAATGATTGGACCACATGGATGGGACAGACTGTGAATCTCTCACTACAAGGACAATATGCCGGCAATCGTCCCGGAAACTTGGATGCCACCTTATCGGGAGATATTAATACAATCGTCTTAGGTCTTAAGACCAGCAATATCGAAAAATATCTTGATGTCCAACTGAAGGCTGTCGAAAAGGGAAGTCAGCATGCGGAGGTGAAGTTGGCAGGGCGTCTAGATAATTTACACAGTCGCCAGGGATGGCTTGTGCTTGATGCATTAGGAATCAGCGCTCAAATCGACGCTACCCGATTGCCATTGGTCAATCTGCTTAGCTATCCTCTCCAGCGCGCAGCAGTCAGCGAGCAGTTAGCTGCTCTGATCGGCGAACGTGTCAGCGGTTCAGTCCAGCTCGCGTTGCGACAAGGCAATGGCTTGGTACAAGCTAACCTTGCTGGCAACAGTGGCGACCTAGAGCTTGATGGAGAGATTAAAGACCATGTCCTCACATTGAAGACTCCCCTACAGCTTACGGTACAAGTTACCCCAGAATTGCGCCAAGGGCTTCTTCGCGAGGTTGCTCCTTTTGCTGCTGCTGTCACCACGACAGAAGAACCCGTACGCTTTACCATTGCTACGGAAGGTTTTGCCTTCCCTCTCACGACCTCTAATCTCCGCCAGGCTAAGGTTCCCCATGCGACTCTTGAGCTAGGAAAAGTGCGATTAGCGTCTGACAGTCCTTTAGGCACCATCCTCACAGTCTTACAGGGCCAAAGCCAAAGAAATAGTAGCGTTAATGCCTGGTTCACACCTATTCATCTATCGCTTAACGATGGAATCATCAAAGTCCAGCGCGCTGATGCATTGGTGGCGGATCGCTATCCCATCGCCATGTGGGGAAAGATTGACATCGCCAAAGACCGCGTACGCTTAACTGTTGGGCTGACAGCTGACGCATTACGTGAGGCCTACTCTGTCCTTCACGTTGACGATAACTATATGCTGCAACTCCCTCTCATCGGAGCTGTGGATAACATCTCCATCGATAAAGCCAAGGCTACCGCTCGCGTTACGGCACTCGTAGCCCAAAGTCATGGTGGTTCTAAAGGAGCTGTCATCGGTGGCGTTCTCGATATCCTGAGCGGTAGCCACGATGAAGCTATCCCTCCCCCAACCGGCCCGCTACCTTGGAAGAACCTATCCAACTAAATTTGATAGGTTCAATGCCAGCAATTCTCATTCAAATCGGTAGCATTTTTCAATGTAAAATGCTATTTATGTTGGCATTTTCCAATGTAAAATACCATTTGTGTTGGCATTTTCCTTGTCGCCTGCTAAGATGCGAAGCAAGAGGGTAGTTTCTCAGCAAGTCCTGGCATGTGATGACCTAGCGAGCTGAGAAAGTCTGGGTGGTTCTTGACTAGGGAATAGCGTCAGCTATTTCTGAGGAGTGAAACGCCTAGAATGGGCAGCGCAGCAGGTCAACCCGTCAGGACTTGTTGAGAAGTTACCCAAAAGGAGTCCACCATGCACTATGTTCCAAGGCAGCTTCATCCCCCTGTCGGCAGCTATTTTTTGCTTGGTCCTCGGGGAACAGGTAAGTCAACCTGGCTGCGCCATCATTACCCCGATGCCGTCAGAATTGATCTTCTACTAGGCGAAGAAGAGCGCCGCTATAGCAGTTATCCCGAACGTATTCGAGACGTGGCGGCTGCTCTTCCCTCAGACTCAGTTCTTATCTTGGATGAGGTGCAGCGTGTGCCTCGTTTACTACCGGAAATTCACGCCTTGATCGAAGAAGGCACGACTGTTCAGTTTATTCTTACAGGCAGCAGCACTCGAAAGCTAAGGCGCTCTGTCAGCGACCTTCTAGGAGGACGCGCTCTCTTGCGTCAAATGGGTCCTTTCCTTGCTTCGGAACTAGGCTCAGCATTTTCGTTACAAAAGGCTTTAAAGACAGGGCTAATTCCTTTGATCTGGGATTCTTCCAGTCCTGAAGAGCGCTTGAGAGATTACCTCCACCTCTATCTTAAAGAAGAAGTGCAGGCAGAAGGTTTGGTACGGCAGATTGGCGATTTTGCTCGCTTTTTAGAAGTCGCTAGCTTCTCGCATAGCGCGGTCTGGACAACAGCAGATATTAGCCGTGAATCACATGTCAAACGCGCTACGGTCGATAACTATCTTCAGATATTGGAAGATCTCTTTCTGGCCTTTTCTCTACCCGTCTTCACCAGGCGAGCAAAGCGTCGCCTCATCGCCCACCAAAAATTCTATTTCTTTGATGTGGGAGTCTATCGCGCTTTGCGACCACAAGGGATTTTAGACAGTTCTGCCGAGATCGAGGGATGGGCGTTAGAAGGATTAGTCGCACAGCATCTACGCTCTTGGGTCTCTGCTCAGCGTGAAAGCCATACCCTATCTTTCTGGCATACCCAGACGCGCTTAGAAGTCGATTTTGTTGTTTATGGACCTCGTGGCTTTTGGGCCATTGAAGTCAAACGTTCTCCGCACCTCGGACCTGATGATATCAGAGGCATGGCCGCCTTTCAGGAAGAGTATCCTGAAGCGCAATGCCTATTCATCACTCCTGTTCCTAGACGTGAAGTATATCGTGGCTTTACGTTGGTTCCAGTTGAAGAATTTCTGTTGGGTCTTTCGCCGGACAAGCCAATCTTCTGAGAAGCTACAAAATCACCAGGGATCGAGCTCGTGCATCCAAGAGGTTTCGTTCTTGCTCGGCCAATGCGTCACATTATCATAGTAGTACTCATTATCCGAGTCATCGTAGTTTGGACAGCGTTGTTGGCGGCAGTGCCAATAGGCACAGCAGGGATCAGAGCACACCTGATTCCAATGACCATTATACGGATGGTTGCAGCAATCGACATCCTCCGCATAGATATAACCACAACCGCATTCATCATCTCCGCCTTCAGGACCGGCGTGGAAGTGCTTTACGACATGAAGCTGTTCACAGGAGCGGTAAGAGGCAGATAGCGTTAAGGGCATGACTAGCAGCGCTAGCAAGATAGCAACTCGTTGTGTCCAAAATCGCATGGTCTCTCTCCATAAGTGCTTTCGTTGACGTTGTATCACGAAGAGCAATTAGGTACAAACTCGTATCTGAGAGACGTGGTAGCGACTGTTCAAGGCTTTGAATGCCTGTTCTGTTCCCTCTAGCTGTTGTAAAGCCAGCAGTAAACGCTTTCGTCTCTTAGGGATAATGGGTTGTTTCTTGACGATCAAAGCCGGCGAGTGAGTGATGGTCATCAGTTCGCGTTTAAAGCCAGGGCGATGCGTCTGATTAGAAAGCAATCCAGCCATGTAGTATTCCAAGTTATTGAACTTGCCAGCGCGATCAATGGCATCCTTACAGCTGATGTTAAAGGTATCGGCTTCTGTGATGGCTACCAGCTGCAGCGCGATCAAGGCATAGGCAATCTCAATGAAAGCCTGCCGCTCTTCCAAAGTCAACTCTTGACGGTCCCTGAAGACAGTGTCATGGACAATCTCTAAGGTCTCAGAAAGCTTTGATGCATGCTCGTGGATGCGCAGGTTGGCGGAGAAGAAGAACCCACTATCTGTCCGTTCCAGCATTTGATGCATGAATTCTTTTTTAAAAGCTGTGGCATCGTTGACATGACCGTGACGGCCTGCCTGATGATAGAATTCGCTATCGTGAGCCAGCGTGGCAATAGAGAAGGTATTGGGATACTCTACAGCTAAGGCCTCTAAAGCAACACAACGATCTTTTTCGTTGCTGACAGGCTTGAAGTTTCGATCCTGTAGATTGATGTAGAGGTGTCTTTCGCCTGCGACACTCTTGGCATCCAAATAGGCCTTAAACTCAGGCACCACCACAGCCCGTTCCCAGTAACCCTCCAGGGTGGGAGTACCAAACCGTAGATTGGTACGCTCTTTTCCCGCCACTGTCACCTTGTAGTTGACATAGGGCACGTTGGTGTCGCGGTGAGGGTCAAAGTTGACGTTTAATGCGCCCTGCAGTTTGGCTATATTGACGGCCAACCGGTTAGCATTCAATTCTGCAGGTAAGGTATCCAAGCGTTTAAATTGCTCTTCCCATGGCAGCTCATGTAAGACTTCTCCTGGTCGCGGACTCATGGACGCGGCGACTAACTCTTCGCACCGGTCATACATGGTGTTCTGGGCAAAGCGTGCTTGTACGAGGTCGTGGATCAGGCGCAATTCAGGTAGGTTAGCGTTCGGATCGCGTTTCCATTTCTCCATCAAAGTGCTATATCTACCGCTGTCCAAAATACGGCGGAGAGTGTCTAGGAAGAGGCGATAGCGCTCCCGAACGGGTGTGTCAGAGGTTAACAAGGCAAACAATTGGTGACATACAGATTTTGGGCTAACAATCGCACGATAGCGCTCCAAAATGCACTGACAAGCGGCTAAGGAATGCTCATACTTGTCTCTCTTTAGTTTGTGGTCAGGGGGTGTAAGGGTGTCGATACAGGCTCGTCCAGAGCTTTCTAAGGCGCTTTGAATTCTCGCTAAAGCGGTTGCTGCATAGGATGTGTGATCTTTTTTTAGTTGAGAATCTTTGTCTTGATGCTGTGTGTGATCATAGGCATCATAGCTCCGAACATTGCTCTCGATTTGAACCATTTTAATTCTCAGAATAGTTGATTTTATAAAATAAATGACAATTATACAGTAAATATGTTAAGCAACTATAAATATCGTTTTTGTACGATTTCGCGCAATGCTGTCAACTTAAGGAATGGGGAGAGTCAGTGAAAGCAGAATGCTCAGTTGCCCTCCTTACTGCGGAGCCGTGATGCTATACTGGTACGAAGTAGCAAACCCCTGGAATATGCAAATAATAGGTCGTCACCCCAAAGGGGTGATGCCTTCCGGTCCAATTCACCAACATAGATAACAGATTGGTCCACCAACATCTTAAACCCTAATATTTTAGCACCACCCAGTTGGGGTGGAAATCTCTTACTTGCTCTTCCTGGGGATTTGCTACTTCGTAGCAGCACCCCTGGCTACATTCACATCACTGCTTCGCAGAGAGGATACAATTTACCTGGCTTGTCGATGATCTCACAGGCTCAGTAGTGAATGATGCAACAACACCCACTGTCTGTAAAAAATTTCTGTCTCCTGCCCCCTATTCCTTAAGTTGACAGCATTACGAGTTCACGGGGTAGTAAATAATAAGCAGTGGCAGCGGTGTTAAGGACCTATAAAAAAGAACCAAAACACTTCTGCCAACAAGAAAATGAGGACTTATAGATAATAGGATGCGCACACGGGCACGAATTGACCTCCCCGTAAACGCATATGGAGAACGGACGCCATGGACAAAGATCCATTACGCCCATGCTGTTATTGTCCATAGATCAAAGAGAAAAAAAAGCCCACGCTACGCTTAAGCGTAACATGGGCTTCTAGCACGCATAGAAAGAGTTATCAATTAGACATTGTTAGTCCAAGCCCTACTAGAGAGGCTAGAGGCGCAACTTGCTCACTAAGTTGCTTTGAGAAGTGGTTAATGACCCGAGCACCATTATCACATCTCTCTTGTGTTACCAGTTCGCAGAACAAGGTGGTTCCTTTCTCTAAGTAAGAGGGAGCTTGCTCTAAGTAAGAGGGAACAGTAGTCGTAAAGCTTACAAGGTTGCTTCCTTCAGAGGACAACCCACCTAAAGCTATGCCGCCTACACTACTGAACTTATTCATCGTAAATGTGTAGCCGTTACTTATCTGAGTGCCTGACCAGCTCCGGATGAAATTGCCCAGATTTAAGGCGTTCTCCTTTGTCAATATGTCTTGCAACCAGATAAGAGTCCCTTTTCCATTAGAGTCAACCACATCGTTCGCGTTTACGGCCCAATCGGGTATGAAAGTTGTGCTGCTGCCGCTTGTCGATGTACTGCTGCTGCTGCCTGGCTGCTGCGTGCTGCTGCTGCCTGGCTGCTGCGTGTTGCTGCTGCCTGGCTGCTGCGTGTTGCTGCT
>CAMFKD010000085.1 GCA_945957095.1 uncultured Chlamydiae bacterium | reverse complement strand
CCCCCCCCCCCCCCCCCCCCCCCCCCACCCCCCCCCCCCCCCCCCCCCCCCCCCACACCCCCGCCTCCGCTGCGCTCGGCGAAAGAAGAAAAGCTTCCGCTGCGTTCGGCGGAAGAGAAAGTGGGTTATGACAACTACGGTGGACCGTCTGAACTAGAGGAGGGCCTCATTGGTGTAGGGGTTCTAAGCAGAGCATCTAAGCCGGTAAGCTCGTGTCTATTTTCTGAACCTTCTGGATTTTTCAGAACTTTTATTAAGGTATCTATGGCATGAAGAATCCAATTAATATTCTCTTCTTGGGTTGCCAATTTACTGTTCAATACAGGCACGATATGACTAGCAAAACTATCACTGCCCTTATCCAAGGTTTGCAAGGCGCTGATATCATCTTTTATTCTCTTAAGATCTTCAAGCGTAGGACCTGCCCTCTGCTTGTCAGCTTGCAGCTTCCTGATATCGCTCTTCATCTGCTTAAGTGCTGAGGTGATCTTGCTGATAACCAGTCCACCCAAAGCAAGCACAGCCACGCCCTTAACACCACTAGCAAAATCCCAGCTCGAGTTCTCCGTTTCGAATACAGGCATGCACTCCTTCACTTCAGCGTGGACATCTGCATCGGTACGCTTATCTAAACCATGGCTAAATGCTTGGATCATGCCGCCAGCATATGGCGTCTTGTCCGCAAATATCAGGTTAACCTGATCAGAGTCACAAGCAAAGTTGCCGCTGGCAAAACGTCCATCCCAGAAGGTGAGGTTACCTTGTCCGCACGGATGCCCGTCGACGAGCGCCCCTTCATACACAATCGTCCTGCCGCGGTACTCAACCACTCCGTCGCCTGTCAGCTGACCTTGAGTAAAGTTCCCTCGCAGCACAGTCCCATCAGCTTTCGTCAAAACACCAAGCCCATCGTATACGCCGTCTTTGATATGTCCTGAATAGGTACCGCCATCTGTTAAAGGCAGCAACATCAACCCCTCTGAAGGTGAAACAGGCTCATCAATCGTATGTGAGAGTATGGGCGTAGGTGTAGGAAGAGAAATGGCCTCTTCTTTTTTTCCCCGCAGCTGTGATACAGCATAACCGCCTAATACCACCATAACTCCTAAACCCAACAAAGCGGCTGCTAATAGCCCTTTGTCTGGATAGGTAGTCTTAATCTCAGCAGGTTTACTGACTAACACCGGCTCCTGAGACAGAGAGTGAGCTCTAGATACAGCAAGAAATGGGGCACACCACCGCAGAGCACTTTTGGGAGTCACGAACATAAATGGCAGAGCAAAAGCGAGACAAGCTGCCCGTTTAAAGCATAGACCCATTCGCTGTACTCTATCCAACTGAGTTGCCAACGTCAGCCCATCTACCAACACCACCGACCAACCTAAGCGGTCAATAGCCTTTTGGCCTAACACAACTACAGTGCAAGCGACTGCTTTGCCTAGCAATTCGAAAGCTTCCGCTAAAGATAGAAAAGGCGCCTTAACCGCAAGCCCTAAGAACTGCACACGGTCAAGAACAACATAACCAGCAGCATGCTCCATCAGTCGCTGGCAAGGAATATCAGCCAACGACCGATCTAAAATAAGCTCTTGTCTAATCGTATCAATCACAACTTATCCACCAACTAAATCGAGAATTATAGCCAGTAAACAAAATAACGATCAAGACAAATAACAATGAAAAATAATGCTATAATTGATTAAGCAAATACTGCATATCAATATAAGCCCAGTATTCCACTATCTTGCCATCTTTAACACGATACACTGTCACGCCACTGTAGGTAATAGACTTACCCGTTGGCTTTTTCCCTTTAAACTCGCCACCATGTGTTGCCTTCACACTCCACTGGATACTCACGGCATCATTCTCAGCAATTACAAGCTGATTGGTCACTCGCATATCAGGAAAAGCTTTAAGCCACGTTTTCACCACTTCTTTCATGGGGCCTTGGCCATGAAAGTCACCGAGTAAGCTGTGAATCACCACATCCGGATGCACAAATTGATCCACCGCGCTGATCTCTTGCTCATTCCACACTTTGTTAGCATATTGCTCAGCTACTGATTTTGCACTCATTTCCCCCCCTCCATGTTCGAGACTAAAAGTAAGTTGATATGGGATTGATGTCGACAGAAACCCTAACCTCTTTCACAGTTTGGTGCTGCTTTCGCAACTCTTCGATCGCTCGACTCAGGACGAAGCCCTTGGGACCTCGAACGAGAAATTGCAGGCGAAACTGGTCTTTGATCTTAGCATAGCCAGCCGGAAGAACAGGATTAACTTCAAAGGTAGAAGGCAATAAAGCCACAAGCTGTTGGCGATAACGCTCGGCTTCTTGAGCCACCAGGGCTTCTGTCGCCCCGGTAAAGAGCACTTTGGCCATCTGAGTAAAGGGAGGATACCCAAAGAGCTTGCGCACTTCGATCTCTTCCGCAAAGAAAGCATTGTAATCTTGCTGCGATGCTAGCTGGATGACGCGGTTGTCAGGCATCATCGTCTGAATCATCACCTCGCCTGCAATCGCACCACGACCCGAACGTCCCGCCACCTGAGTGATGAGCTGAAAGACCGTTTCTGAAGCACGGAAGTCGGGGATATTGAGCGCCCCATCGCTGTTGAGGACTCCGACCAGCGTCACCTGAGGAAAGTGCAGCCCTTTGGCAATCATCTGCGTTCCGATGAGGACGTCAGCCTTGCCACTGCCAAATTCCCGCAGGAGTTTTTGGTGGCTGCCCTTGTGCTTAGTCGTGTCGGCATCGACTCGGATCGTACGGATATCCGGGAAGATTGCGTGGATGGCCTTCTCGACCTGCTGCGTGCCGACACCGCGGAACTTCATCGTATTTGCCTTGCGGCAAGTAGGACAGAGTGAGGGAGGTGGGCTGACAGTATGCCCACAAAGGTGGCAGCAAAGGGTACGTTCATCTTTGTGAAAGGTGAGGGCGACATCACAATGGGGACACTCCACCACACTACTGCAAACCTGGCAGAGTAACGTCGTGTGGTAGCCACGTCGATTGAGAAACAGAATCACCTGCTCCCCTACCTTATGCCGCTGTGCGATGCCATCCAGCAGCGCTTGAGAGAAGGTGCCTCCCCCTCCTCGCTCACGATCTGCCGCCATGTTGACGACAGTGATCTTCGGGATAGCAGCAGCATCGGCACGGCTATGTAATACACTGAGTGTGTACTTACCCGTCACCGCATTATGGTAACTCTCCAAACTCGGTGTCGCACTCCCCAGAATCACCGGACAATTCGAGATCTTACCACGCATCACCGCCACATCACGTGCGTGGTAGCTAGGCGTCAATTCGCTTTGCTTATAGGAGTTCTCGTGCTCCTCATCGACGATGACCAAACCCAGCTTAGGGACCGGACAGAAGATAGCGGAACGGGCTCCAATGACAATAGACGCTTCCCCTCGCTGAATGCGGTGCCACTCGTCGTGACGCTCGCCATGGCTCAAGCGATGATGAAGTACTGCGATGTCGTCGTCGAAGCGGCTGCGGAATCTCTCGATCGTCTGAGCTGTGAGAGCGATCTCTGGTACCAAGACGATCGACCCTAGCCCCTTATCCAAAGCCTTTTCAATCGCCTGAAGATAGACCTCTGTTTTGCCACTTCCCGTCACCCCATGGAGAAGGTGTACCTCAAAGCGTTTGTCTTCGATAGCCTGGACAATCTTATCATGGGCGGCCTGTTGATCAGGACTGAGCCGCTTAGGCTTGGTCTTGATGTAGTCTTCGTTGACCAAAGGCGAACGGTCGATGCGCACGATGTCAATCGCTAACAAGCCCTTCTTAACCAAGGCATCGATAGGTGCTTGCGAGGTCTCGGCCTCCTCCAATAGCTCTGTCAGCAGCATCCCCCGCCGCACCTGAAGCATAACATCTAACACCGATGCCTGAGCTGGACTTTTAGCACGTAGCTGACGGCAGATATCGGCTAGCTGATCACGCGTTTTGGCCCGCATCACATAGAGCTGCTGCTTCTCCTTAGCTTTGCCACGAACACTTGAAGGTAATAGCGTCTTCAACACTGTCGCGAGAGGAGTACAGTAGTAACTAGCCATCCAGACAGCTAACTCAAAAAGCTCCGGCGTGAGGAGCGGCTCAGGAGACAGCAGCTCGGAGATAGGCATCACACGCGACACCTCAGCCTTATCTTTTAGCTCAAAGACGTAGCCGACGCGTGGTGTCCCCCTAACCGGTACCATGACCCTAGAACCGCGACATACCATCCCCTGCAAAGCATCAGGAATGCGGTAGTCCAACGTTTTGTGGATAGCCAACTCCAAGATCACAGAAGCGTAAGCAGATGGCAATGTCATGGAGATATACTACTCGGTCTGTGAAATGATGGCACGATCTTGTACTTGCATTTATGTAGCCGATTGACTCCAATAATATTGGAGGGTGAGGATCCAAAAAGAGTCAGCAGAAAGATATTCGTAAAGCAATAGATTATTGGGAAGACCATCTTTTGATACAGAGAGGTCAAAAATGAAAAAATATAGAAAATTTAAAGAGCATTTAATTGAAAAGTTAAAAGATGCAGAGTATGCATCTGCTTATTTAAATGCATCTCTAGAAGAAAGCTTCGATGCTAAAGACATGGGAATATTTCAACTAGCGGTTCGTGATGTTGTAGAGGCTCACGGAGGGATGAAAAAAATCTCTTCAAAAATGGAAGTAAGTCGAGAAAGCTTTTACAGAAGCCTATCTCAAAAAGGCAAAGCGAGATTCTCAACTCTTATCAATGCCATCAAAGCCTGCGGTTTGGAGCTTGAATTTCACCCCGCCTAGCCCGAGTTTCCCGCTGATGGTATTCCAGAGGGCAACTTTGGCATCGGGGTCTTCCAATAGCTGGTCTAGATTGGGCAGCTGTAACGTGGGAACATCAAGGTTTGCTTCTCCAGCAACCGTCAGCACAAAGCTGGGTTTACCTACCTGAGACTGTAACTGTGTGCGGCTGACAACACACGCTTCCGCATAATGGAGAGTGATGGCATGCGCCAAATCTCCCAACAGCTTCCGCTGCGGAATAGAAGTACCTGCCTCACAGATAATCCATACCTTGGCGGACTGTAGACGCTTCGTGATCGCTTCATCTGAAGAAGGAGGCGTATCCAGAAGGGTTAGCTTAGGGACAACCTCGCTGAGGATCCGTTTCCAATCTGCCATTTCATCGGAAGGTCTCGGTTTGTACTCAGATAGAACAAAAGATTCCTGCGTTGGGACCTCAGCTTTTTGGGGTGGTTCCTCGACCTTTTCCACCGGAGGCGGCGCAGGCAACGGCTTAGGCGTTACTGCAACGACTGGTTGCTTAGGCACTACCTTAATAGGGGGCGGGGGTGCCGGCACTCTCACGGGTACGGGAGCTGGAGCTGGTCTAGAAGCCGGTTGCCGTTGCAGACGCTGCCGAAAGAAGGCGCAAGTATCGGCGTCGCTTGTCATCCATTCACCAGCAGGGTGCTCCTGAAGCAGATGCAACAGCGTCCATGCCACGAGCTGTTGGTAGTGTTCTTGAGCGTTGTTCACCATGACCCCAATTCTTCTATCGATGATAGGATAGTGGTGGATAGATGACTAAAACCACGCCGAGCATAAGCTTCTAGGAGGTAGCTTTCCAACTCTGACGGTCCTTCAGGAAAGAGAGGCTCCAGCACCCCTTTCACAAACTTAGAACCGTGTAATGTATCGAGGTCATGGCGGCGGCGGACAAGAAACAGCAAGACATTTTCATTCGATCGAAACTCCCTGAAGAGCTTAGGCCACGTCTTACTGAAACGTTCCAATGTTTTGATCATCTTGACAATATGGCCAAGAAAAGGGAGGCGCTTGCTGGTGTCTGTTTGGTCGCCACTACCATGCCTTTCGCCGTGGGTGTAAGCCTGCAGAGCTTGATGCGCCTCTAACCACGCTCTATCCGCAAGCAGATAGAGATGGGCAGCGTCTTTATGGCTATGTGTCGCTGCGGAAAGTTTTTGACATTCTTGCCCCAACTCGACCAGCGGTCCTTGTTGATGTTCTTTGGTCGTCGGCAGGTAATCCGCTAATTGCGTTGTCAGCAACATCAGGGCGTCGAACAGCTGTTTGAGGATACGCTGACTTTTGGCACCAAAAGCCGGTGCCGCGAGTGGATAGCCAAAGTGACGTGAAATCACCTGCTGCATGGCTAACGCTTCACGATAGACCACGATGAACGTATCCAAAGTAAACTGAAACGCTACCGCCTGGCTCGTTTCCTTTGCCACATGATCCGCTACTGCTGTCTTCACGTCATGACTCCTTTGTACACCCAAGAAGCTGCTGGAATTTGGAAAGCTGTGCGATCGCTTCTAAAGGCGTCAGCACATTCAGGTCTAGCGTCTTCAGTTGCTGCAACACCATCTCTGCGCTTTCCTGATCATCGGGAACGGGCTGCGACCCAGCTTTAGGACCGACCAAATCGAAGAGAAGAAATTGCACTTCAGCACTCTTTTTGACCTGTCGGCTGCTTCTTCTGCTATCGCCATGCTGGAAAGGGCTATGTCGAACAGAGTTGTCTTCTAGGTGTTTCAGGATTTCTCTAGCCCGAGCAATGACTGCCGGTGGCAAACCCGCTAAACTGCCCACATGGATGCCATAGCTTTTGTCCGTGCCTCCCTTCACAATCTTGCGAAGAAAGACGATCTTATCCTCATGTTCCCTTACTGCAACGTTGTAATTAATGGCCCCTGGAATCCTGCCTTCCAGCTGAGTGAGCTCCCAGTAGTGCGTCGCAAAAAGCGTTTTAGCCGCTTTATGGGGCTCTGTCAGTAGGTATTCTGCCACAGCCCAAGCGATGGAGATACCATCGTAAGTGCTGGTGCCACGCCCAATCTCATCCAAAATGACAAGAGAACGCGCTGTCGCGCTGTTAAGGATATTGGCTGTCTCGGTCATCTCGACCATAAACGTCGACTGACCTCGTGATAGGTCGTCGCTAGCACCAATGCGCGTGAACACTTTATCCACGATGCCGATATGGGCGCTGGCAGCAGGAACAAAGGAACCAATCTGCGCCATGATGGTGATGAGAGCGACCTGACGGATATAGGTGGACTTACCAGCCATGTTAGGACCGGTAATGATGTGAAGCCGTTGATGCGTGCCATCCAGCTCCGTATCATTGGGAATGAACTTCTCGCCTAAATGAGACCCTTCGATCACCGGGTGGCGGCCTGCCTGAATGGAAAGAACAGTGCTGTCATCGATGACAGGTCTGGTGTAGCCATAGCAACGAGCGGCTTCGCCAAGGCTTTGCAAGGCATCCAGGTGAGACAAGATACGCGCCACCATCACCACCTGCTGCACATAGGCCGCTACCTGGTCGCGTAGAGCCATAAACAGATCGTTTTCCAAAGCCCCAATACGTTCCTCAGCTGTCAACACCTTGGTCTCATACTCTTTGAGTTCCGGTGTCACATAACGCTCGCCATTGACGAGCGTCTGACGTCGCTGAAAGGTAGCCGGTACATTGTCGCTCTGACCTTTCGACACCTCGATGTAGTAGCCAAACATGCGGTTAAAACCGACTTTAGCACTCTTGATGCCAGTGGTCTCGCGGATCTGCGTCTGGTAACGCGCTAACCAGTTCTTGCTGTCACGACTGAGCAAGCGCAACTCGTCAAGCTCAGCATGGAACCCTTCCCTGAAGACATGTCCATCACTGACACGCATAGGTGGTGATTCCGTCAAAGCATTACCAATGAGCGTAGTGACTTCTGGCAATGCGACTAGGCGCATGGCTTCATGAACGATGAGTGGCGCTGCCAGGCCTTCGAGAGTTTGTTTAATCGCCGGTATGGGTTCTAAGCTGCTTTTCAGAGCCACTAAATCTCGCGGCGTAGCATAACCAGAACATACCTTCGTCATGAGACGCTCTAAGTCGCGGACGTGATCTAGCTGCTGACGCAAAGCTGACAGCTTGCTAGGATGGGCTAGAAAGTCAGCGACAGAGTCCTGCCTAGCCTGAATGTCCTCTAGAGACAGCAAGGGCTGCTTTACCCAGCGGTACATCATCCGACCACCCATCGGCGTCACTGTCTGGTCCAAGATCTCCAACAAAGTGTTTTTACGTCCGCCCGTATGCAACGCTTCTGTTAGCTCTAGGTTGCGCTGCGTGTGATGGTCTAACGACATAAAAAGGGCATTGGAGTAGGTCTGCAGCTGCCTAATGTGATCGGTAGAAAGACATAGGTTGTCTTGAAGATATTGCAACAGAGCACCAGCGCTATTGACAGCGGCCGTCATCCCGCGCAGGCCAAAGCCATCTAAGCTGTGTACCCTAAAGTGTTCTGTCAGGAAGTTGTAGCATAGCTGATAATCAAAATGCCAATCCTCCAGGGGACTCACGAGGAAGGTGTAGCTCGCTCCTAAATCCTGGAAAAAATCTGCATGCTTAGCCTTAAATTTATCGGAAGCCAAAAACTCAGCAGGTCGGAAACGGTAGCACTCATTCTGGAGGTCGCTAAGGCGATCAAACTCGATAACGCGAAATTCTGCTGTGGTCAGGTCTAAGAGGGCTAACCCATAGGTGTTGCCGACCTGGCTCACGGCGGCGAAAAAGTTGTTGCACTTCTCCTTGAGAAGGCCAGAGCTCACGACAGTGCCGGGGGTGATGACACGGACAACCTCGCGCTTAACCAACCCTTTAGCTTTTTTGGGGTCTTCCGTCTGCTCAGCGATGGCAACGCGATGTCCCTTGCCTACTAACTTGTCGACATATCCGTCACAGCTGTGAAAGGGGACGCCAGCCATCGGAATGTTTTGCCGTTTGGTTAACGCAATGTCCAATTCCCTGGCCACCAACGTCGCATCATCGTAAAACGCCTCGTAAAAGTCACCCATACGAAACAGCAAGATCGCATCTTTAGCCATCTTCTTACAGGCGTGCCACTGCAACATCATCGGCGTGATCTTAGCTGCATCGTCCTCTAATGCGACAGGGAGAGATTCTCGGTCTTCTACGACAGTAATCTGAGACATCCAGGGCACTCTACTCTTGGGTCCAAACGGCCTATAGTTTTACCAGATATGCATTTGGGAGAAAAGAGCGAAGAATGTATGATTCAAGAAGAATGTAAGGGAAAGCAAGTCGCAACTATGGGCAAAATCATGCATTACCTCGAGTTATACCGCCGCGCTGATCCTAAGACGAAGTCATTCATCTGGAGCTGCTTCTATCTATTTTTGTTGATCGCTTGGAGCGCCACGTGGCCCTATTTCCACGTTTATCTAGATCGTACCAATATTCCACGCCAGGAAACG
>CAMFKD010000084.1 GCA_945957095.1 uncultured Chlamydiae bacterium | reverse complement strand
CCTTAAGCTGCCACGCTAACATCGAGCGCTGGCGAAATACACTCCCTATCTTGCCATCACCCTGCGTCTTAATGAATTCGATGCGGTTGCGTATGTCTACTTCCACATCGCGGCACAGCTCGAAATGCGGGTTAATCTCTAACTCCAGACGACTAACATTGCGAAAGTGTGGAGCACCAATGGGACGATCGTAGATGAAGCTGTAATGTGCTTCCAGATCGATCTGTTTGGTCGCTTGCAGCGCTAAACACTCGGTGATGCGATAACGGTAAAGCCTCTTCTCGTTGAAGTCATAGCGCAAATCCGCATTGGCATACGCCTTAAAGCATCCGCTCTTCCACTGGCTCCAGATGAAGTACTGCCAATACTCCTCACCCCACTGCGCTGCACACAACGGTGTGCAGAGCAGCAGCAGTGCAGAAACAATAGCACAAAGCCTCACTGGAAGCCCTTGTTCAACGTTTCCATCACCTGGTCGATGGTAAAGCTAGCAGCTTTTTGTCTAGGCGGAAACTCTTTAAAGCTGTCTAAAAACCCTCCGACATACTGCTGTGCAGGAACCAGTAAGAAGGCATGCTCTAACAACCAGTCGTAGTAGGTGTTCGACGTGATATCAGCGCGTTCATAGGGATCCATACGCAAGTTATACAGCTTTGGTACCCTCAAGAAAACAAGGGGTTCCGCCCATACCCGCAAGGTGCCCTCAGCGCGCTGTTCAGCAAAGACAAACTTCCAATTATCATAACGCAATCCCGTTAGATCTCCATCGTCGGAGAAATAGTAAAACTCTACTCTTGGCGCTTTCTTATCTTTTCCTGTCAGATAGGGTAGGAAATTATATCCGTCTAGATGTACCTTGAACGTCTTCTTACCCACACGTTCGCCTTTGAGCAGCTTGTTCTTCACATCAGGAACGCCGGCAGCAGCCAATAACGTGGGAAACCAATCCAAATGCGACATGATGTCGTTAGAGATCGATCCTGCTTTGATCTTGCCAGGCCAACGTACCATAGCCGGAACGCGATAGGCGCCCTCCCAGTTGGAGTTTTTTTCATTCCGGAAGGGTGTCATACCAGCATCGGGCCAAGAGTTCATATGCGGCCCATTGTCGGTGCTGTAAAAGACAATCGTATTGTCTGCTAGCCCTAGTTGGTCTAGCTTAGCCAACACTGTCCCGACATTCTTATCATGATCGATCATGACATCAGCGTAGGGACCAAGCCATCTGCCAGCTTGCCCAACGCTTTCAGGCTTCGGATGTGTGCGGAAATGCATATGGGTGAAGTTGACCCAAACAAAGAAGGGTTTTCCAGACTTAGATTGCTTCTCGATAAATTGTGCGGCTCGTGTTGCAATGTCGTCGTCGATCGTCTCCATGCGCTTTTTGGTCAAAGGACCCGTATCTTCGATCTTCTGGGTTCCGTCCGCATTGGCAAAGCTGTGAATCACCCCTCTAGGACCATATTGCTTGCGGAAGTTGGGGAATTCAGATTCTTTCGGATAGTCAGGGTTTTCGGGTTCCTCTTCAGCGTTGAGATGGTAAAGGTTACCATAAAACTCATCAAAGCCATGCGCTGTCGGCAGGTGCTCGTCGCGATCGCCTAAATGGTTCTTGCCAAATTGGCCTGTCGCATACCCCTGTGCTTTTAGCAACTCCGCTATGGTAGGATCTTCTGCCTGTATTCCCTGCTTCGCGCCAGGCATCCCTACCTTGCTTAAACCAGTACGAAAGACGCTCTGCCCTGTGATGAAGGCGGCGCGACCTGCTGTACAACTCTGTTCGCCATAATAGTCGGTGAAGATCATGCCCTCATTCGCAATACGGTCGATATTGGGTGTCTGGTAACCCATTAGCCCCTTGGAATAAATACTGAGGTTGCTCTGACCAATGTCATCCCCCCAAATGACGACAATGTTCGGTACTTTTTCTCCTCCTGCACCATAGACCACCGGCCAAACCAATAATAATTGCAACAACATGACAATACGGCGCATAGATCACTCCTGATTTGTTATGTGGCATCCTAAATTTTTCTTTTCGCGAAGTCAATCGAAATAAAATTAGTTATTGACGCAATAGTCTTCGATAGACTACGTGTAAGAACATAAACCAACCGTATCCAAGAGGAGATGTTATGGATTTAGCTAGCCTCATCAATTTGATTGTGACCATTGTCAGCGGCGGCGCCGGCGGTAACATTGCGGGTGCTCTTATGAAAGATAAAAGCCTTGGTGGACTCTGGAACACCATCATTGGGATTTTGGGTGGTGCAGGCGGCCAAGCGCTCCTAGGCGCCCTGACTGGTGGCGCAGCAGCTGCAGCAACGGGGACTCCTGACCTTGCTTCCATCATTAAAGACATCGCCACCAGCGGTATCAGCGGCGGCGCTATCGTAGGCATTATTGCCTGGATCAAGAATGCGATGAACAAATCGTAGTCTTAAAAATCCGACCGTAAGAAAAGAGAAAAGGAACCCTCCTTTTCTCTTTTTTTATTGAAACCATCAGTAATTTCAGTTTTAATTATGGATCCAACCATAAAAAAGAGTGGAATGATGAAGATCTACACCAAGACTGGCGACACCGGCCAAACATCGCTATTCACGGGCGAACGGGTACCTAAAGACAACCACTTTATCGAAGCCATCGGCGCTGTCGATGAATGCAACAGCGCTATCGGCATCGCCATTGCCCTTCTCCCGGATGAAGCCAGCATCGCCTCTGCTCGCGGACAGCTAGAAACGATCCAGCACGCCTTATTTGATGTTGGCGCCGCATTGGCCACGCCGCGGTCACGCGCCTCGGATGCAAAGAAAAAGAGAACACACTTTGATGAGCAGGCAAGCCAACTTCTGGAGCAATGGATCGACGCTATGGAAGAAGGATTGCCCCGCCTCACCACCTTTATCTTGCCGGGTGGCCACGTCGCCGGCGCCCAGTTACACCTGGCACGCAGCATCTGCCGCCGAGCAGAGCGGCGCGTCGTACCATTAAACACACAAGCTGACGTCTGCGACCATGTCTTTGTCTACCTTAACCGCCTATCTGATTATCTCTTCGTTTTATCGCGCTATGTTAACTACCAGCTAGGCTGCCCAGAAACAGAGTGGCAGCATCATAAAGGGCAAGTTACTTCGTAAGCAGTAATTCTCGGAAAATCCTTCCTGAAGGGCCGCCAGCTGTGATCGAATCAAAATACAAGCACGTTTGGATAGCGCGGCTTTACCTATTTTGTAAGGATTTATTACCACAGAGCGCACAGAGAACACAGAGGAAAGACAGGGAAACGAGGGATTTTTTTTCGATTTTTACGAAGGTATTGTGTTTGTTTTTCCCATTCCCCTCTCTGTGCGCTCTGTGTTCTCTGTGGTGATAAATTCCTAAAAGTGAGTGGGTAATATTTAGCGGGAATGGCTGTTCTCTGTGCACTCTGTGGTGAAAATGTCGTTTAGCTTAATGGATATGGGCGCGGGCACGAATTGGCTACCCCATGAACATATGCTATTCCAACTCTTGTGTTAAGAGTTGAATCTTCTGGCGATAACGCGCTTCTGACAGCGCTGATGGCGTGGCAATGACGGTTTGATAGAGCTGTAACGACAAAGTCTTCAGGCGAGTGGCATCGCTCTCTAGCCCATTAGATTCAAAGATCAGCGCTAGCTCATGCAGCAGATCCCCACAGATAGCCACACGTTCGACATCCAAGACATCACCGACCTTCAGCTGTGCTAAGCACTGCTCCAGATCACAGTTAAGCAGAGTGAGAATGTTGAATTGCAGATAGTCTTGGCCTGCTGCCTGGATGAGATAATAGGCTTCTTCTTGCCTTCCCGCCCGTCTTGATTGCATGATGGCGGCAAGGGCACTGAAGAATTGCTCGATCATCCTTAAGATATAATCTTGATGCATAATCCTACCAAAATTAGTCAGATGGTAACACACCAATGTTAATAAATGATAAGGACAGGATTGGGTGAATACGCAGAGACTCTTTACTCCGCACCTGGCTCTACCCAGCGACCGTGAGCTTTGATGAGTTCAACCAAGCGATCGTCAGCGTCGGTGAAGTCGATATCCTTTTCGACACACGCCTTACCAACATAGAGGTCGATTTTGCCAGGCTTGGACCCCACATAACCAAAGTGCGCATCCGCCATCTCACCTGGTCCATTGACAATGCAGCCCATGATGGCAATCTTGACGCCAGCGAGGTGCGCCGTGCGTGCACGGATGCGCGCCGTGACGTCTTGTAGATTAAACAGGGTGCGTCCACAGCTCGGACAAGAGATGAAGTCGGTGCGTACAGTGCGCATACGCGCCGACTGCAGTACGGTGAAGCTAAACGTACGCAAGAAATAACGCGGGTAGGGACCATCCAGGCAGACGCCATCTCCTAGCCCATCGCATAGCATCGCCCCACACTCTGCTCCGGCGCGAATGACGAAATCTTCCTGGCTGCAGTCGTAATCGTAATACAAGACAACCGGAATCGTGAGAGCGCGCTCCTGCAACCACTCAAAGAAACGTCGGCTGGCATGCAAACGATTCTGTGTTGGCCCTAGCAAGATCGCCGCAGGCTGCCAGCGTGCGATGATATCCCAAGAGCTAGGCGGTTCATCGCGCACCAATAAGACGCTGTCGTGACGCTGCTCTACAGGAGTGACAGCAAAGCGCCTCGCTTTCTCTTGGGCCGCCGCCTCCGATAAGGTCAGCGGTATGATGACACCGACGCCTCCCTGCTGAAGCTTATCTAAGACGCGTTGTGCCTGACCAGAAGCGCTATCCCTCAAGATAACGGCATCAGCTGACGTCTTTTTGATGGAAACCTGGCCGAGTTCTATCTTACAGCCAATATCGTCATAGACATTGTCACTGAAAAGGTCAGTTGCGGACATCGGCAGCCACACAGTGCCGTCGCGATGCATCGATACCGACGTAGGCAGTGTGACAGCACGCCTTTCAATCACATCAATCTTACGGTGTACTTCAGTAAAGGGCTCTACGCCACGTCCGAGGTATTCTTCGCCGAATAACCGTAGACGCTGACAAGGCTCTATCTCGTACCAAGGGTCTTCCGTCAACGACACACGAATGGTATCACCCAAGCCATCGAGCAGCAGAGCGCCAATGCCCATCGCTGACTTCACACGACCATCTTCGCCATCTCCGGCCTCTGTCACGCCCAAATGGAGGGGATAGTCCCACCCTAGCTCTAGCATAGCAGCAACTAGAAGACGATAAGCCTGGATCATCACCTGCGGATTGGATGCCTTCATCGAAAAGATGATGTCATGGTAATCATTCTTACGGC
This sequence comes from uncultured Chlamydiae bacterium, assembly GCA_945957095.1. Lineage (GTDB taxonomy): Bacteria > Chlamydiota > Chlamydiia > Chlamydiales > JAJFMA01 > CAMFKD01. The sequence continues at coordinate 4,004 of CAMFKD010000084.1, read as the reverse complement.
AGACGCGGGCAAACTCTAGCGCTGACTCGACCATGCCCTGCGGGGTGTCGCCATAACGGCTCATGATACGGTCCGACAACGACCCATGGTTGGTGCCAATCCGCATCGCCCTTTTTAGCAGCTTGCACTTATCGACAAGAGGGGTAAATTTCTCTTCCAGGCGCAGCAGCTCTTTCGCATAGGAGTCATCATCATACTCGATGACTTTGAACGACGCGCGTTTATCGACATAGTTACCGGGATTGACGCGCACTTTATCAACAAACTCGACGACCTTCATCGCCGCGGGAGGGAAGAAGTGGATGTCCGCAACGACAGGAATAGTATAGTTTTTTTGAAGAAGACGATCCTTAATGTGTTCGCATGCTTCGGCCTCTTTCATTCCCTGAACGGTCACGCGAGCAATCTCGCAGCCTACATCCGCTAAGCGAATGATCTGATCTACAGTGGCATCAACATCGCGTGTGCTGGAGGTTGTCATCGACTGAATCCGCACGGGGTTGCTCCCCCCGACGCCGATATTACCGACCATGACCTCGCGGGTCTTAAAGCGCCTCGTTTCAAACACTGACTCGCAATACTTCATGAAACACCCTCACCCTAATCGCATAGCCATCGATTTTAATGGGTAAGGGCTTATTAGGCAAAGACCTTCAATTCATGGCCCCATGAGGAATGGTAGGTGGGGGAATGTTAGCGGCTGTACGAACAGCATTAAGTAACTCTTGATAATCTTGAGGATTTGTTTGAAGCGCCTCGTTGTGAGCATTATATGGACGATACTCTTTAAGCCGACTAAAGCAAATAAACGAGTCTTGTTCTGGAATTGACTGACCTGATTCTGCAAAAACAATTGAATCATCTCGAGAAACAACTAATTTATAACTGTTTTCATGAAGAATATAATAATGATTTTGATCGTTCACTAATTCTTGAGTCAAAACAGTCCTCGTTAATTCATTTCCAGGAAACAGAATCACAGATTCGCCACTACTTAAATCAATGGTAAGATCTGCTACTACGCCTAAAGAAAAATGATAGCCACCCGATGTTTCTTCCGCATCTTCCGTACGATTCAAACTAGCAGTAAATTGATTTTCTTCTATTTTTGCAGTACTAGTAATGATCTGCTGAGGGTTAGTATTTCCTTGCTGAACATACATTGTCATCATGTCACGCTTCTTGTAATCCGATAGCAAATCTGGGCTAAGAGTTGATAAATTTAACGTGTATGGAGCCACTACAGGTTGTGGGACGGTAGTTTCCATATTAACCTTAGAAATCGCCTCATCCTCAAACTTAGATGCAAACCTTGCACGCGGGCTGATGACAGCATCTCCGACATGAGTCACCGCAATAATCTTTGCGTTGCGTCCAAGGAGGCTTCTAGCAGCCCTAACGTTATCAAACTGCGCTCCTGCCCACTTGCCCAACCGTGCGATAAGCCCCGACGGTAGAGACGTATGTTCTCTTAGGTGTTCAGCGGGCAGATATTTTGTCGCATGAAACAGGCTAGAGAAAGAGCGGTCAACGCCCACTACCGGTGATTGACTGTTCGGATGGTCCTGTAGATAAGCTTCTGTTCCAGTCAAGGCCGCGCCACCACCAATTGAGCGCCCAAACACAATAATATCTTCAGGGTTGTAGCCTTTCTCCTTAACCAAATAATCGATGAGTCCTTTCACATCTTGAGTCATCCCCTTTGTGCTAGGCGTACCTGTACTCTTCCCGACTCCTCCGTAATCACACACCATCACATCCACTCCGAGATCCTTCGCCATCTTCAACGGGCCGACATTAGGGTGATCCAAATGACTAAGCATGTGTTCTTCATTAGCGTTTAGATATAGCATAATTTTTTTCGGAGACTCGGCGTGACCTAAGCCAGGAGGAAGAGGCTGTTTCGTGAACAAGATCGTATCCACCTGTCGCTCATCACCCGTCCGTATAGATCGCCGCTGAAAACTTCCGAAGCCAACTTGAGCCCCTAAGATCGCCGTGCCTACTGCTGTGCCATACGTATTTCTAGCTTCTGCTGTAGAATGCGTTCTGGAGGAGGGAAGCACAAATTGCGCAGTATAGCGCGAGATACTGCGTCCTATTGCATGACGTAATCCAATGAGCTGCCCAACAATAGGGATGTGACGCAAACTGACCCCACCAGCTCTTTCTGCTGTTCCGTAAATAGTGCGGTGGTCCCATCGAGGCTGAGTAGTCGTGGCTAATGGCGGCTGCTCGACCGATTGCCTATTTGAGATGGATAAATCGGAGCTACTCCGACTCAAACTCGAAAATTGTCCAACAGAAAAATTACTCATATTATAAACCCTACCATTGCTACTATATATCAATATTATTATATCATTTTTATATAAAATAATTGACATATTTAAATAATTAAATAATTAAAATGTTTGTAAGTCATTAATTATATGAGTTATTTTTTACATGTTCACCTCCCTCCTTCGCTGAGCGCACACTTCTTTGGTAAGGGTATGTGTCGTGCGCTCAGCGGAAGTCTTTGAACCATCCTGCGCCGAAAGGAATGCGGACACGAAGGTGACATAGGTGAACATGTACAATTCTTTCGGTGGCTATTTCAAAAAAATAGCAATAGTGCTACCGATGAGATACTAAAACAAAAACATGTCGAGGGGGATCTCTATGCTCTGGAGAGCGATGTTACCGATGTGCACTGCGTGCTTGCTGGCGTTCAGCAGCTGCAGCAATACAAGCAGTCAAAGCGATGAAAACGCCATCCGCGCCAAGATGGAAGCCTATGCCAAAGCCTTCAATGCTCACGACGCCAAAGAAATCGCCTCTTTTTGGGCAAAAGAAGCCGAGTATGTCACTCCTCAGACTGGTGAAACAGCCAAAGGTCGAGATGAGATCGCCAAGCTATTCGAACAAACCTTTGAAAAGAAGAAAGATCTCAACCTTGACATCACCCTGGACAAAGTCATCTTCCCCAGCTCGGACACAGCCGTAGCATCAGGTGTTGCCATCGTCAAGAGCGCTGACAAAGAAGCCCATCGCAGTGCCTTCAAAGCCTACTACCAAAAGCAAGGGCACCAATGGCTTCTGACGCAGGTACGGGAAGTTGATTACGACTTTGCCCCTTCCAACTACGAACACCTCAAAGAGCTCGACTGGCTCATCGGAGACTGGATGGATGAAGATGAAGATTCCTCCGTCAACACCAGCTATTCATGGGACAAATACAAAAACTTCCTCACACAGCAGTTCAGCGTTCAAGTGGAAGGACGTGATGACATTGAAGGACGCCAAATCATCGCCTGGGATCCTGTGGAAAACAAGATACGCTCGTGGCTTTTCGATTCCGACGGCACCTTCGGGGAAGGCACATGGAAGAAAGAAGACAATAAATGGGTCGTCGAGATGGCACAAACGCTCTCTGATGGACAGAAAGCTTCAGCCATCAATGTTTACACCCAGACAAGTCCCAACAGCTACACGTGGGAATCAACAGGCCGTGAAGTCGGTGGCGTCATGCTTCCTGACATCCCAGCCGTCGAAAATAAGCGTATCAAGGAGTAGGACAATGAGAAAGGCATTCTATTCCTGGTTGATGATCTTCACAGTAGGCTGCTCCCTGTTAGCCATCGACGCAGAAGCCATTGGCGGCCGTGGCGGTGGTGGTGGCCGTGGGGGTGGCGGTGGTCGAGGAGGCGGAGGACGCCCCGGCGGCGGCCAGATGGGGCGCAGTGTCAACCGCAGCCCATCGATGAGCCGCAGCGCGCCACGTCGTTCGAACGTACAGCAGCGCCAAGCCATGCAACAACGTCCTTCTCAGCAGCGCCCCTCTACCCAGCAGCGACAAGCCTTTCAACAAAGACCATCGAACATCCAACGACAGGCACCATCGCGCATCGATACAGCCACGCGTAACCAGCTACAGCAGCATTTTCAGGATGTTCCACGTCAGCAGCTGCCTCAGCGACCCCATCAACGTTCTGGCCAAAACCAAGGCCAGTTCTCCAAGG